>NZ_JAVJZI010000176.1:0-27147 GCF_040223135.1 Coleofasciculus sp. G3-WIS-01 | reverse complement strand
GTTGTATCCTCAGGATTCTCTAAGTTATCTTCTGGGTTAATGGAAGTTGTATCCTCAGGATTCTCTAGATTATCTTCTGGGTTAATGGAAGTTGTATCCTCAGGATTCTCTAGATTATCTTCTGGGTTAATGGAAGTTGTATCCTCAGGATTCTCTAGATTATCTTCTGGAGGAATGGTATTAGTCTCGTCTGAGTTATCTTGATTACCTTCTGGGTTAATGGGAGTTCTGGTGTAAGTGATAATTGGGGTTTCTTCTCCAGAAATAGGTTGCTCCAGATCAATGAGTAGATCTTCGTCCCTATCAACAATGGGATTAAGTAGTATGTCTATAATTAGGTTATTTGGCAGAGAAATTAGGGGAGTTGTCCCTGGATTTGTAGGGGTTGTCCCTGGATTTATCCCTGGAGCAGTGATAACTGTATTGGGGCTGCTAGTAAATTGACCTTGAGAGCCAGGAGGTTGGGCATTTTGATTGATAGCTCCATGGGTAATGTTACCCCCAGCAACTAAGGTAATACTACCAGAATTACCCGGTCCAAACTCACCTGTATCTATACTACCAGCGAGAATATTACCCCCAGAGGTTAAGTCAATAGAACCTGAATTCCCTTGGCTTTGATCGCTGGTTGAAACATCGCCAATTGTAATATTACCAGACGTCGCCAATAACTCGACAGAACCTGAATCTCCATCACTCTGATCGCTTGTATTAATATTACCGTTGATAGTAATATTGCCAGGAGTCTGCAGTCTGACTAAACCCGCATTACCCAATCCCTGATCGCTAGTGGATATACTGCCCGTCGTAATATCACCAGAAGCCTGCATTATTACAGGACCAGCACCGCCTGAGTTTTGTTGATCTGTATTTGATGTATCGACATTGTTGACATTAATGTTTCCGGGCGATGAAGTGACTCCTGTCGAGGTAAAAACTGTTTGTCCTGAAATATTAGGAGAATTGGTTAATGAGTTCAATCCCGCCCGCAATATTAAAGCTGGAAAACTGGTCAAAATTGCAATATCAGGATCAGAACCGACTAAAGACGTATCAGGTCCGGTAATTTTGATATTGTCACCAGTAATACTGCCCGTAGACTCTATTTTAAGGGCTACACCCGTATAATTACCGAATGTGACATCACCATTGGAACTAATAATCGGATCAAAATAACTAAAAAAGTTACCCGGATTACCTGCTAAATTCAGAAGCGAGAAACTTCCCCCACTGGTAAAATGAGCATCGCCAGAAATATCCCCATCGCTGACTAAACTGAGATTACCGCCACTTTGAAAAGGGGTTTGGGGATGATTTAATGCCAAAATATCAATGGTATTATTCCCTTGAATATAAAGATTTCCCCCAGCTTGGGCAAGGAAGGGATTCGTCGAACTATCTCGCACGCGCACCGTATCTTGTGCCAATAAATTTAAGTCACCTGTGGTTTGTAACTGACTCTCAACCAAGGTTAAGTTATGCTGTGCAGATAAGGTTGCTGTCTGAGAAATCACGTTTTTAGCAACGATATCCCCATTTTCAATCGGCATACCCGACGCTGAAAGTGCTACCGTTCCATTGCTATTCACTTCAAGTTCTGGAACCTCAACGGAACCCGTCAACAATTCTGGTAAAGATAGAGGAGTAATCGGTGTCTCTTCCGCCGGAACTTCGAGACTCAGCAAATGTCCAGGTTGACTGATGCGGACAGTACTTTCACCAGGAACTGTGGTAATGGTAATCTGTCCATTCGGGGCTTCAAGGTTTCCTGTACTCACCACTGTACCACCAATTAAGCTTAAGTCTTTGCCAACATTCAAATTACCCCCATTAACAATCGCCCCAGGGTGGGAAGTATTGAACGTAAAAGCGTTTGGCTGACCGACAAGAGAGGTATAATCATTAGACGCGATCGCACTAAACCAATTCTCCCCAAACCCAATCCCCGTCGCCGTCGTCGCCGTAAAGGATGCAGGTACATCTAACCGCGCATTTTGACCAAACACAATCCCAGCCGGATTAATCAAGAACAGATTAGAATTGCCCCCTGTTACCTGAATCAACCCGTTAATCAGTGAAGCATTTCCCCCCGTCACACGGGATAAAATATTCTGGATAGTGGGATTCGTTATAAAATTAGCCGTCTGGTTTGCGTCTAAACCAAACTCACTAAAACTGTGAAAAATATTAGCACTATCTCCAGAGGTTTGACCGCCAGTAATATTAAATTGGTCACTACTGACGTTTACTTGAGTATTCGTTCCATCATTCGCTGGCACAACGGATTGCGCTTTAACTCCAGTGGGAAAAAAAGTCACAACTAACATCCACAGTAAAAGGTTATTTATACTACTGTTTTCTGTTAGCCACTTCAATAGTTCAATAACTTGCCATCCATGCTTTGTCAACCACACAGCTATTTTCCTCTGATTCATGGGTTGCAGCCTGATAACTTAAGGCTAGATTGAGTCAATTCAACCTTGACTTACATTTGAACAACCTTCACCGAATTTTCTTTGCTTTTAGAGAACAAAACGATAAAAAAGGGTAGAGGTTATCGGGGTATCGAATGTAAACCATTGAATTGACTGAATTAATTTCAGTTTTTACAGCTCTTTTTCACACCGTTGCTAATGAATTCACTTGATCCTTCAAGAGTTATGAGTTCTTTCCGGATAGCTTTTCACTGCCATTAAATATTCTGCCAATTTTCATCAGTGAGTTTACCTAAGCTATTAAGCTGAGAATTGTTAGATGTAGAAATCCAACATCTAGTAGCCTTATTAATTCCCCGACTATCTAAACAACAATGTTTTTTTGATTATAACATTTTCCTGGCAAACTCTATGAACTTTATCAAAATTTAATTTAAATCTGCTAAATATTTTATTTCTGTAAAATGTATAGGAGTTTTGGTCAGTGCAACACAGATTATGTGTAGGGACGCCCCGATGTGTGCCATAAATTTAATTTAGGCAATCTATAATTGCTACTATTTCAATTGAATCAGGTCAAAATTATTCAGGAACAAGCTTATTTGAGTGCCTCAACCTGCCCCTAGATAAGAACCTGTGACCTTTATACTCCATACTTTGGCTTTACCAAGGACTACCAATCATTGTGAAAGCACTCCAGTAGTAAGGATGTTCAAAAGTTTGGTCTCTTAACCGGGCAAGTTCTGGTGGCAAAGACATCATTTCCTCAGTTGTAATCAGTTTTCCATCTTTTGTATAAACTTGCCCTTTGAGCATGGCTAATTGAGCTTGGCGTATGGCTTCTGCTTTAATCGGAGCTTGTTTGAGCTGCTGATAAAATTCAGTCATCAATCCCAAGGTTCCTTCATCACTCACATACCACAAACTACCCACCGCCGACTTGACGCCCGCTTTAACTGCCAACCCAGCAAAGCCTAATTCCGCTTCCTCATTTCCTAACGCCGTGCGACAAGCACTTAGGACTAATAGTTCTACCGTTGGGTTGTTTAAGCCTAACTGAGACAGTTCATTCAGTCGCAGTTTACTATCCCAAAATTGGATATAGGAGTTACTCAATTCTCCTGGCACAAAATTAGCATGGGTTGCCAGATGAATTATGCCGAAGGGTTGACGGTTTTGCTGTTCTTTTAGGTTATTCACCGTGAAGGATTCATTGAGAAACGATTTCCCCTGCCATATATCTTGGGTGATTTCTGATAACTCCACTGGCACAGCAGGTAATGGCTTTTGGTCTGTAAATTGCGATGCTCCCATTGCCAGAACTTCCATGTTGGTAATCGGCTCATAACGGGTATCGGTGAGGCTAAGACTCGGCATTAAGCCAACACTGTACTTTTCGATGAGAAACTGTTCACCATCATAGAGTGCTGCCAAAGGAACGGAGCGCAAGTTAGTATCGAGGAGGAAAATGAGATTTTCGATTCCTTGACCTTGGAATTCATCTTCCAACGGCTTCACCAACCAGTTATAGAGTTGCTGTCCCGGCACGACATAACCCTTTTGGCTACGAACATTGGTGACTTGCAAACGAAATTCATTAGCAACTCTCAGGACTTGCTCACGGGTTACTCCTTCTACTTTTTTGCGAATTGGGGTTCCTTGAGCAGTTACCAGCAGTATTTCTAACTGATCTTGAGGACTTGGAGTTGGGAAGGGTACATTTGTTGCCCCATCGGTAGTAATCGTTTGGGGAGCAAAACCGACATAGATGAGTGCGGGTTTAGCTCCAGTTGATTTTTCAGTATTAGCGAGAATTTCCCGGCTTTCTGCTAGGGTTCTCAGGGAAATATCTCCCGGTAGCTCTAAATATTCCTCGAATTGCCGCGTGAATTTTTCTTCAAACTCAGCCACAGAATTCGTTTGAGTTGAATCTATTGGCGGGTTTTGGTTGGATGGCTCTTGGGTTGTAGTAGATTGGTTGTTGTCTATCTCACCGACAGGATTTGTTTGAGTTGAATTGGCAGAACTGTTTGTGTTGGATGGCTCTTGGGTGGTAGTAGATTGATTGTTGTCTATCTCACCGACAGGATTTGTTTGAGTTGAATTGGCAGAACTGTTTGTGTTGGATGGCTCTTGGGTGGCAGTAGATTGATTGCCGCCAGTTGGGGATTGATTCCCCTCATTAGCAGTCGTTGGGGTACTCGTGCCTGAATCTTCACTATCTGAAACTGTAGTCGGAGTAGCATCTGCATCAACGGTTAAAATATTACCGGGAGTATAGTTTTGATTAGGAAGTATATCCTTTGAAGGGAATTCATCAATTATCGATCTTTGATAGATTAGGACTTGAGGTAAATTTTGCTCTTTTTCATCGTCGATGCCATCATCATCATCGTCGATGTTATCATCCATATCATTATCATCGTCGATGCCATCATCATCATCGTCGATGTTATCATCCATATCATTATCATCATCGTTGTTATTGATAGGCTCAATAATGGTCACACCTAGATTGTCGGCTTCCACAAAACCTGTTTCGGTTGTAGTCTCTCCTGGTGTTGTTAAAGTAATAGCACCCTCACCCACACCTTGATTACCCTGACCTGGATTACCTGTATGAGTAGCATCTATGGTGCCATGGTAGATACTGCCTTGAGCAGACAACGTTACATTTCCAGAATCACCTTGACCCACGGCTGTTGTAGTAATATCGCCAACAGTAAGATTGCTTTGAGCAGATAATACGACGGAACCAGCATCATCTCTGCCAGTAACAGACGTGTCGATATTCCCGACATTGATATCCCCATTTTGGATTGGAATACCATTTTGGGTTGGAATATTAGATCCCACTCGTGTTACTTGTCCATCACTATCCACTTCTAGACCAGGAATTTGACCACTACCTGTCAATAACTGCGGTAAAGTTAGGGGAGTAAGGGGTACAGAAGCCGATGGCTGAACCTCTAAACTCAGCACATTTCCGGGCTGACTAATCCGCAGTATCCTCTCTCCAGGAACAGTGGCAATGGTAATCTCTGCTTCGGGTGCTTCCAAGTTGTCAGTGCTAACTACGGTGCCACCGAATAAGTTTAAGCTTTGTGCCTCTTCTACTTCTAACCCCGCGTTGACAATGGCTCCTGGTGTCTGAGATGTTGAAAAGGCAAAGGCGTTAGGTTCTCCAACTAAAGCCGTATAGTCATTTGACCCGATCGCATTAAACCAATTATCTCCAATGCCAATACCCGTAGCGGTTGTAGCGGTAAAGGATGCGGGAACATTAAGTTGGGCATTTTCACCAAATACAATACCCGCAGGATTTATTAAAAATAGATTAGAATTTCCTCCAGTCACTTGCAGCAACCCATTAATGACGGAAGGGTCGCCACCTGTCACACGAGACAGAATATTTTTGATACTAGGATCAGAAATAAAATTAGCGGTTTGGTTTGCGTCTAAACCAAACTCGCTGAAGCTATGAAAACGGTTTGCGCCATCCCCAGAGGGTTGCCCGCCAGTGATGTCAAACTGATTGCCATTGGATGTGACAACCGTTCCCGTCCCATCTGGCGCTTCAACAACCGATTGAGCTAACCCCCCCGTTGGTAAACCCGCTAGGAGTAACGTCAACAGTAGATACTGGATTCGTTTACCTTTTTTCTTGGTCATGGCGAATAGATTGGCAACCACCAGCCAGTAATTTGTCAATACTGTTGTGTTCATCTTGTATGTCATTGGTTGTTGCCTATTTTAGGGTCAGGACTAATCAGAATTGATGACGGTTTTATCAGCTCTTGGGTTTCCTCATATTTTAGCAATTAATAGAGCAAGTTTGATTCATGATTCTACTTCATATAAGCTTAATAAATTAGATTTTTTGTGAAGCTACAGCCCTAGAATTAAAGTGCGATATTGTTTTTTTTAGTCGCCCCTAAAAATATTATAAATAATTATCAGACTTGTGGGACTTTTGAGGCGCATTCCCTTTGGCTGAATTTGTCCCGTGGATATCTTGGCAATTTTCGGATGACTGAACCTTCGCAGCACAAGTTTTCCACTATCCAGGTTGAGTGTTGCTCGTACTCGCTTCTCTCCCAGCACTAATTTACGTTATATTATGTTATTTTAATGTATAACAAAGTTAGATTGTGCAATAAACAGTGAAAAATTATATACTGGAATATGTTGAAGCATTAAGATTTAGGGCTGATGAAACTAAAAGGGCGGGTCACGGCTTATCTACCGGAAGAAATCCAGAGAGCCTTAGAACAGTGGGCAGAGGAAGAAAGTCGGTCACTGAGTAGCCTAGCGACCTATTTGTTAACTCAGGCTGTCAAAGAGCGTCAACAACAACAAAACCAATCGAATTAGTGCAGCCGGCGCGAGAAAAGCCGACAGGTTGGGCAGTTTTGTTTTGTGGCGGTAGTTTATGGTCGCGGTGAGTTCTGAAAGTTGAAAACGTCAAAGTTTTGGATAGCCATCTATCAGCCAATTGACGTAAAAGATTAAGAAGTTTTGCTGAGGCTAGAACCCATCCTCAGAAGACACAATAGCATGTAGGGACAAATCAGAACCTGAATGGTTTAGGGCTTGGGTATGAGGTTTGAGGAACTAGCACGCGACCTCAAACATCATGCACAAGCCCTCTCTCTGTTTACTGATTAGGCTCAGGCTAGGCGGGCTAGTTCGACTGGACTGGCTGGTTAAACTCTAGCAGGGATTGAGTACCAGGGAAATAGGTTGCCCAAAACGAAACAATAGGACGTCGTTTCCAGTTCTGACGACTCACTTGTAGCAACAAAATGGGGGCGATCGCGTTATTATGTTGCCCAACAATCGTCACGGCGACATCAGTGACCAAAATATCGCCATCGAAACTGCGTTGTGCGGCGGATCGAGCAACGGCTTCAGCGCGGCGGAGAAAGTTGGCGTAAGTTTCCTCTGGCTGACTGTTCAGAGGCACTTCCACTCGCGCTGTGTAAGCACAAGCCATCTCAGGAGCGATCGCGGCTGTGATCAGCCAACTGATACTGGTACAACCGAACAAAACCCATAAACCGAGGGGCGCAATTTGTTTTCGGGCAATTGACTGGATCATTGGGGTAGACGAGGAGTTGAATGAAACAGAAATTCTAACAGCACAAGCTTGATCAGATAACCTGCAAAGGCAGATTTTGATTAAATCTTCCCGTTGGAGACGATTTGAGGGTTATCCTGGCGCAAGGGTAGCGGAAGTAATAGAATGATTGTGTCCAAAACGTCTTGATCAAGACTGAAACATTAGTCATACAAGACGATGGCAAACCTGACCAAGTTCCCGCCGCCAACGTCGAAAACCCTCTCCCCATGGCAAATTACGCTTGTGTTGCAATTGGCATCAATCGCTATCAGTTTTTACCGCCCTTGAACTATGGACAGGCGGATGCTCAAGCCTTGTGGCAGTTTCTGGTGCAGCAAGCGGAGGGGTCATCCCAGGATTATTTATTACTAACCGATCATTCACCCCTGATTGATCGCCAATCCACCTATCCCACTCAGGACAATATTTGGCGCTGGCTGGACGCGATTCGCCAACCCTCCCCGACGAACGGCAAAAATTCCTCGTCGAGGCGTTGGCGGTGGTTCTTTTTCAGTGGCTATGGTGTCTGTTGGCAACAAACCGATTACCTGATGCCCATTGATGGGAATCCACAGGATATTCCTCGGACTGGGATATCAATGCGATCGCTACTGAGTTCTCTTCAGCCTCAAGGGGATGAAAACCTGCTGGTTCTGCTGGATATTAACCGATCGCCTGGACTGCAAGCCGGTAAACCTGTTGGTGCCCAAACTGTGGAATTAGCCCGTCAGATGGGAATTACCCTGATCCTCTCGAGTCAACTGGGGCAATTTTCCCACGAAGCGACGGCGGTGCGGAATGGTTTGTTTACCACCGGGTTACTGGAAGCTCTGGGCTACTATCAAAGGGATATAACCCTGGCAAACTTAGAGCAGTATTTACGCGATCGCTTACCGGAGTTAAGTCAACACCACTGGCGACCCATACAGACGCCTTTAGTGATCATCCCTTCACAGGCAACCCGAAAACAACTCATTTTGCCCCTCTCCCTGTCCGCTTCAGCTGAACAGAAAACGGCGACAACCATTGCCTCAACATTAACATCGGGTGACCCGACAAATGGCAAGTCCGCCTATCAGGAAGCCTCTACTAATAATGGCGCAACAGTCCCTGTCTCCAAGTATGCCGTTGCCATACCGGACAAAAAACCGACCAACTCGTTAATACCCACGGGTTTTGATCAACATCCCCAGTCAATAAAAGCTTTGGTTAAAGCGCCTGATTCAGCTTCACAGGAGGATAAGCCAGACAATCAATGGAAACAATGGCTGCTGCGAGTGGGTGGACTGATACTGGTTTTGGTACTGATGCTAGTCACTCTCAGGATTCTCAACCGCCAAACTGAGACAAGTCCCCAGATTATCGAGTCTGTACCAGAAACCCAAGCCAACGCCGATGAAGAGATTGTCGGTTCAGTGGGTCAAACTCCCGTCGCCTCACCTGAACCTACCCCTTCGCCGCTTCCCCCCTCACCCGTGGAAAATCAGGCTATCGCACCGACTTCTGAGGTTAAGCCCAGGGAACAGCCCCTAGACTCACCCTCGCCCTCTGATCCAGAATTGGTGCAAGCAAATCAACGAATTTTGGCACAAGCCAAAGGCACAATCCAACCCAATCAAGCCTCACTCTTCAGTCAAGCGATCGCCCAAGCCCAGAAAATTCAACCCGATGAACCCCTTTACCAGGAGGCGCAACAGGATATCCAGCGCTGGAGTCTGGTGATTCTCGATTTAGCCGAAGGACGTGCCAAACAAGGGAATTTTGCTTCTGCGATCGCGGCGGCAAAATTAGTTCCTTCTACCTATCCCTCGATTTATAATCAGGCGCAGTCGGCGGTTAAAACCTGGCAGACTCAAGCCCAACAGCAGCAGCAAAACCAAGGGCTTATTCAAACCGCTAAACAGCAACTGCGACAAAATCAAGCCTCTTCTTATAATCGCGCGATTAATACCTTGCGTCAAATTCCCGTCGGTCAACCGGGTTATGCTCAAGCGCAACAGTTAATTAACCAATGGAGTCGCCAGATTTATTTAATCGCCAATTCCCGCGCATGGCGGGGTCAGTTGTCACTGGCTAGACAAACCGCCGCCTTAGTTCCGCCGGGGACTCCATCATACCAAGCCGCGCAGCAGGCGATCGCACGGTGGCAGAATGGTCAACAGTAAGCTCTTCCCTTCTTCCCCTATCACTAATCACAACTCTGATAGACGTACACTTTGGTGTTTTGTCGGTGTACTAGTTACTTTTATTCGTAAACGTTTTCAGAGAAGCCGCCGCCTCTTCGGGTTTTCCTGAGGCGGGAAAGACTAAAATACTCTTAATTTTGGGGTTATTAACCAGTTCTTTTAAGCGAGAAAACTGCTGATCGGAAATAGAAACTCCCGCATAGTTTTCGGCATATTTTAACTCCTCATTAAAATTGTCGTCATTATAAACTTGAATAAAAACCCGATCAACATTCCACTTTTCCCAGTCTGCCGCAAAATAACGTTTACCCCAATACGGATTATGATGGCAAATATCGAAACTAACATTTGGGTTAGCTTGCTTCATATCCGCTATCATTTGCTGTACAAAAGTAGTCAAATGAGTCGTGCGATCAACTTTTCCGGGTAAGTCGGCATGATAACCCAAGTAATCATCCCACTGAACCGCATCAATAGTGGGATACTTTTGCACAAACTCGACTAATATATTTTTGAAAAAACTCCCGACTTCTGGGAGTTCCACATCCAGTAAGTAGTGATCAATGTCGGGATAGGTTTTATCCACTCCAGGCACAATCCATCGTTTAGAAATTGCTGTGTCAAAAATCGGACTATTTTTATCGAGTTTAATCCCCTTCTCAAAATAGGCGTGAACTTGCATTCCCTGCTTGTGTGCCTCATCAATTAACCAGTCTAACCATTGCTCTTGAAATTTATTGGGACAACTTTTGTATCCGAAGGTTTGCTGCATGACCTCACTGTTATACATCGTGCAACCATTCCCCCACACGCCATGAATAATTGTATTGATGCCTTGAGCGCGATAATACCGAACTCGTTCGCGAATCATTTTTTCGCTAGCATTATTCGTGGCTTGATATCGACTTAAATAAATTCCCCGAATTTCTTTTTTCTGCCAAGGCGTTTGAGGTGATGGTGATGGATTTGGGGGTAGGGGTAATGGTGAAACTTGGGGACTGGTTGTCGGTGTCTGAGTGGGAGTAACTGACGCCACGGGAGAATTAACAATCGGTGCGTTGGGGATAGGCGCAGGAGGTAATGGCGGCGGAGTGGGTTGTTGATTATTAACCGCCGTGGGTTGTTGATTCGTTAGTGGATTATTTGGCAAAAATTGGCTAATCGCGACGAGATCGAGATGCCTAAAGCCCCAATAACCTACTCCTAACAAAACGAGGATTAATGAAATGGGTATCGAAGTACATCCACATCCCTTGTTTTCTTTTTTAGATGGCATGGTAACATTATTTATTGTTTAATCATGACATGGCTTGGAGAAAGAGATTCCCGTTGCAGTTGGCTTAGGGGTGTGAGTCGCAACTGCCAGAAACCCCTTCCCCCCTACCCCTAGCTTAACCCACGGCTGAGTTGGCTGATTCCGCTTGCGATCGCGTCTTTATTGACCCTAACTCTATTGTGTCCCCTTTTTCGCGATCGCGTCTGGCTTAAAAATCTCTTTTTTGGGGAATAGAAAAATCGGATTAAAATCAGGTTTGGCATCACTCAAGGTCAGGTTAAGCTAAAAATAGGGTGAGGAATGTCGGAAAAAATCTGCTTCTCGTACAGATTCGGTGAATTATAGGTTACCGAATTTCTGTGAGCAACAATTGCCACTCGATCACCAAAAATTTAGGAATGATTAAGGAAAGGGGTTGTCCACCTTTGAGGGGTATGGAAAGAGTCAGAGATTCATCAGCTTGTAATTTGGCAAAGACATCGGTAACATTATACTGACCAACATTAGGTGCAGGCGCGGTTTGGGCAAAGACATCGGCGGCGGTGAGAAGTTTACCGTCTGCTGTGGTGATTTCCAGGAATTGGGGATGGGTAAACTCAGCCATACCCGGAAAGCCAACTAACCGCAGATTCAGGCGCGTTGTCTGACCTGGTATTATTGTTTTAAACAGAACCACCTGCCAAGTTCTTCCTGATTCATCTTTCAACGACTCCTGAGAGTGATAGCGCATAATTCCCGGCGCGTCTTGGTGTTGTCGAAGTACAGCGGCGGCTGGCGGAGTTATGAACGTGGCTTGGAGCAGGAGTAATACCAGCAAGAATCTACCAAGCGCTAGAAGTTGGGAAAAGCATTGTTGAATAGGATAAACCATAAGTGCTAGAGATAAAGCCAACTCAAAGAAGTTTGAACATTGTTAAATTGTGCCATAGGAGAAAATCATCATGACCGGTCAAATTCCCAGCCAATCATCCTTTTCATTGCAGCTGCGCGATCGCATCGAATATCCTGAAGGGGGTGTACTGAGTAAAGTTATTCATAAAGATGACAAATGTGACCACACATTGTTCTGTCTAGCTGCTGACACGAGTATCTCTGAACATACGTCACCTCGTAACGCTACGATTAATGTGATTGAAGGAAAGGGTATCTTTACTTTGGAGGGTAAGGAGATTCCATTAGAACCGGGCGTTTTTATTTCAATGCAGGCTAATGCTCCCCACGCTTTAAAGGCTGAACAAAATCTGGCGTTTCTGTTAACCATATGGAAAAATGACTGAGACTTAAACCAATTGGATTGTAGTCATCAACTCTTTCAACGCACATTGATTCAAGAAGAACGCCTATAAAATAGTCATTCGTCATTTGTCATACTCAAGGGAGCCAGAAGCAAGCTACGTCATTTGTCATAGCCATCCTCGCAGCCAATAAACGGCTGTACCAATATATTCCTTGATCGCGCGGGTAGTCTTATCTAAATTTTGAGTATCTGGCAAACCATTCAACAAAGTAGCTGCTAGACTACTATTCGGTTCATTCAATTCTTGTTGAGTGACCAAAAAATCCGTCGGTGCTGGAATCGCCTCAATCCCCTGACGTTGAAAAATCCGTAGGGCGCGGGGCATGTGCATAGCGGAGGTAACTAATAGTACCTTTTGTATTCCTTGCTCCTGTAAAATTTGCCGCACATTGATAGCATTTTGATGGGTGTTAAGTGACGCAGGATCTTGTAAAATAGCTGAGGGAGGAACGCCGATCATTTCTAAGATTACAGCCATATCTGCTGATTCGGGAGAACCCCCACCTCGCCACTCAATCCGCCCCCCAGAAGCAATAACTAGAGGCGCTTTGCCTTCCTGATAAAGCTGCGCCCCATAAAAAACGCGATCGCCTGCTTCATTTAAATCCGGTGCAGGGCGCGGCGGAACAGCCGATCGAGTTGCCCCCCCCAAAACCACGATTGCCTCCGCCTGGGGTAATTCCGTAGGGGGGATATGCTGCCACTCTAGGGATTGAACCATGCTATTGGCAACCCAACCGTTACTGGCGACTAACAAGATAATCAATCCTAAGGCGACAGGTATGGGAACCCAACGGGGACTTTTCCAGGACAAGACTAACGCCACAACCATCAGTACGCAAGCGAGTCCTAATGGATATACAAATAGGGGGAGTAGCTTGGATAGAAATAGAAACATACAGCAGGAAATTAAAAATACAGAATTCAGATTTTATCAAGCCCTTGTGGTAAGGTTAAGAATATAGCAATTAAGCCCTATACTCTATAAAGCGGCTCACTAACCTCAAAAACAATGCAACAATAAAAGTAACCTAGACTTATTCTGAAGTGGAATGCTTCGCCCCGGCGACGCCGATATCTTAAATTTTCTTGAACAAATCCAGCTGGCTCGAAACGTCACGGCTGGTCTACGCTGCTATCGTCTGCGAACGATGTGCTTACATTTTGGACGGTGGCTGAAACTAGACAAAACCCAACTACGCCAGCTTGTTTTCCTAAGTTACTGTCATGGCTTAGGAAAACTCAGCATTCCTGACTCGATTTTACTCAATCCCGGTTCGTTAAGTGAACAGGATTGGGTAAAAATTCGCGAATATCCAGAAGTGTCTGCTTTAGTCTGCAAGCAACTTCCTGTGTTGAGAGAATTCGTCCCTCTAGTGCTATCTCATCAAGAACGACTCAATGGCACCGGCTATCCCAAAGGACTCGAGGGCGATGAAATTCCGTTTATTGTCCAAGTTTTCCAGCTTGTCAACATCGCTGATGCCATTATCAGTAAGCGACTCCATCGTACCCGGAATGAACCCCCAAGCGATCGCCCCTACTGGATGCAAGCCATAGAAGAGATTACCAAGGAGATGGAAATCGGCGCACGAGATCCCAACTTATGTGAGAAGTTTTTCCGGTTTCTTGAGCTGTTCTACCAAGGCGGCGGCTGACGGGATGTAGAGACGTGCCATGGCACGTCTGGGAGCTGGGGAAGATGAGGATGTAGAGACGTGCCATGGCACGTCTGGGAGCAGGGGAAGATGGGGATGTAGAGACGTGCCATGGCACGTCTGGGAGCTGGGAAGAGTTATGACAGTTGTAGGGGCGGGTTTTACTACTATCCTTTCTGACTTCACCCTGATGTGCCTAAACCCGCCCCGATTCGTAGACCAATAACAAAGAACCAATGTAGCAACAGATTTTGCCAGAGGTTGTACGAATAGAAAATGACAAGGGGTTGCTCTAAATTTCCTGTTCCCTGTTCCCGGCAATAACAATAAGCTATCGTAGAGGTTAAACTGGCACGATATACGGATGGTTGCCAATGAAAAAGTTTTTGTTACTGTGTTTGTTTGTCATTGGGCTAGGTTTTGCCCTTCTCAACTTTAAAGGGTTGGCAAATCAGGGTGAATTTGGCTCAATTGTACTGGATTTCCGGGAAGATATTCCCGCTACAGAGATTAGTGCTGAGGTGGACGCGATCGCGCAAAAATACGGCGTGACTCCGCGACTCAATAGCGAATTCTCTGACGTTGACAATATTTACATTTTGGAGGGAGATAAACAAGTCCTGCGTCAGCTCAAACGCTCAGAACTGGCGAAAGACACGGAATATATTGAACCAAACTACATCTACAGTACGTTTTTTGTTCCCAACGACCCCAGCTATAGCCAGCAATGGAATCTTCGCAGCATTAATGTGGAAGCCGCATGGGATGAGACGCGGGGAAGTGGGATTACGGTAGCGGTGATTGATACCGGGGTGAGTCCGGTTCCTGATCTCAAAGATACCAAACTCGTCGAAGGGTACGACTTCGTAAACGATAGAGTTGACGCCTTCGATGATAATGGTCACGGGACTCACGTTGCTGGAACCATTGCCCAATCCACTAATAATAGTTACGGGGTTGCTGGCGTCGCATACCAAGCCAGTCTCATGCCCTTAAAAGTATTGAGTGCAGGTGGCGGTGGTACGATTTCCGATATCGCTGAAGCGATTAAATTCGCTGCCGATAATGGCGCGGATGTGATCAATATGAGTTTAGGCGGTGGCGGTGAAAGTCAACTGATGCAAGAAGCGATCGACTATGCCTATAACAAAGGTGTGGCGATTATTGCAGCAGCAGGGAATGCTAACCAAAATTCCGCCTCCTATCCCGCCCGTTATCCCCATGTTTTGGGTGTTTCTGCTGTGGATTCCGCTGGCGTAAAAGCCCCCTATTCTAACTACGGTGCAGGGGTTGACATTTCTGCCCCTGGTGGTAGTGAAGCGGGTAAGATTGTCCAAGAAACCATTAATCCCAAAACCAAAACTGCCATGTTTTCTGGCTTTCAGGGCACCAGTATGGCAGCCCCCCACGTTGCTGGGGTTGCGGCTTTGGTGAAAGCGAGTGGGATTAATGATCCTGATGAAATTTTCACCGTTCTCCAACAATCCAGTCGTCAGGTTGAAGATGATCCCCTCAACCACTTTGGCGCGGGACAACTAGATGCTGGGGGTGCAGTGCAATTGGCGACGAAGGGACAAATTACCTTCCGCGATTTCTTCCGTTGGTTGCGCGATAGTGGCTATCTCAATCTCCGGTTCTGGATTGATGGTGGTGCAGTTGCACTGCTGCCGAAAGTTCTCATGGTTCTGGGTTCCTACCTCTTGGCGTGGTTCTTACGGAACTATTTGTCCTTTGGCTGGAGTTTGACCACAGGATTAGTGGCTGGAAGTTCGGGATTATTTTTCCTGCGCGGCTTCTATATCTTTGACTTACCCCAGTGGCCCCTACGAGTCATGGGCAGTTCGATTCCGGAACTGGGTACTGCGGTTCAAGGTAGTAGTTTATTAAATCCCATTTTTGCCAGTGTGCTGATTCCCTTTATTTTAGTGGCATTGTTCCTGGGAAATCCCCAATGGAAATGGGTGGCGATTGGTTCAGCCTTGGGTGTTGCCAGTTGTTTGGCGGTAAGTGCGGTAATGTCTCCTAGTCTGCTGTGGTTAGGAAGTGGGATTGGGGCGCGTCTATTCTTAATGGCGAATGCTTTCCTATGCTTTGGACTTGCCTATTTTGCCTCTAAGGAAGAGGGGAGATTTGCATGAGCATTAATGTCACGGGCAAAATCGAACACAAGGATATTGGCATGGGGGCTTGGGCTTTAGTTGCCGATTCTGGAGAAACCTATGAACTTCAGGATGCCCCCGATGAGTTACAGCAATCTAACCTGAACGTGAAGGTGCAAGGAGAGGTGCGAGAGGATGTGATGACTATGGCTATGATTGGTCCAGTCCTACAAGTGCAGTCCTTTGAGGTGATATCGCAATCGCCATAGCGGTTAGGACGAATCTTATGGTAGAGACGTTCCGCCGGAACGTCTCTACTTGTATATCAACCTTTACGTGGATCTAAAAACTGAGTTTATTTTGATTTTTTGTAACAAAATATTAATATTTTGTTTGGTCTAGTTTCCTGTCTCTGTATAATGCTTTTGGTGAATATAAACAGTTAAATAGGATACAGAATTTATGGTGACGAGTTTGCAAAAAGATTTAGTGGATTGTTCAGAAACTTCAATTTCAAAGTCGCAGCAAGTTCTCCAGCAAAATAGCTTTATCTATGTAGAAACAGAAAACCCCAGTTTTAACTGGATAGAATGGGCTAAATTGGTCACAGGTGAGACGTTAAAACCGCAATACGGGCAAGAGATATTCTACGTCAAATGGGAATCTAAATTTCTGAACTTGTCCGACGCCCGAGGTCAACGGGTTTTGCTGCCTCACACCGAAGCCAGCGATTATCAAAACCCACCGAAATATCTAGCACTTTGGTGCAAAAAGCAGGCAAATTGTGGGGGAGGGACAACTACTATAGCTCATGTGGAAGGGTTTGTCAAGACGCTGACGGAAGAGGAAAAGAACAAACTCATGGAGACACGGCACTATTTTGGTGCCACTGGAGGTGTCCACACCCACCGCACCGAAGGCGCCATTCATCCCATCTTATCATTTTCGGGGAACAAGCCTATTTTACGCTTGTCTTGCAACTATATTAAATACGGTGACTACAGCCCCGATCCAGAGAACCTAAAGCCCTTTACTCCCGATCCATTTTTGGCAGAAATTACCGACCGATTTATCGACTATTACGAGCAAAATCACCTAGCAATTCGGATGGAACAATACTCCTGTTTGCTTTGGGATAATCAATGTATGGCACATGCCAGAACTACCTATAGTGATCCAACCAGAGAACTAGAACGTATTTTCTTGGGCTAATCCCCCACTGATTTTTTAGGAGGGAGAATTCCTTGTATTTTTGGGTAATCACTTCATGGGTAAATATCAGACAACTATAGCCAACGCTTAAGAAGGCTGGCAAAACGGATAAAAAAAATTGAGAATAATCGGATGAGAGTATTCAATGAATTGGAATCCAATGTACGAAGTTATAGCCGTTTATTTCCCACGGTGTTTAAAACAGCACAAGGCGCTATTTTAGAAGATAAACAAGGGTTTAAGTACATTGACTTCCTCTGTGGAGTGGGTACACTGAATTATGGACATAATAACCCCCAACTCAAAGAACGACTGATCCGTTATCTGCAGTCTGATGGTATAATCCATGGTCTGGATTTAGCCACGGTGGCGAAAGAGGAATTCCTCGAAACCTTTGCTGCCGTTATTCTCGAACCTAGGCAATTAAATTATAAAGTTCAGTTTCCTGGACCAACAGGAACCAATGCGGTAGAGGCGGCGCTGAAACTGGCTCGCAATATAACGGGGCGCTCAACAGTGATTGCCTTTTCCAATGGCTATCATGGCGTAACCCTGGGTTCCTTAGCCACAACCGCCAATGCTTCCCAGCGGGGTGCTTCCGGCATTCCCACCACAGGCGTAACCTTTATGCCTTATGATGAGTATTTGGGTCGAGATATTGATACAACAGAGTACCTCGATAAAGCCCTGTCTGACAAAGGTAGTGGCGTAGCCCTTCCCGCTGCCGTGATTGTGGAAACCATTCAGGGCGCTGGTGGGGTGAATGTGGCAAGATTTGAGTGGTTGCGATCGCTCGAAAAGGTCTGTCGTAAATATGATGTCCTCTTAATTGTGGACGATATCCAAGTGGGGTGTGGACGAACCGGTACATTTTTCAGTTTTGAAGACATCGGTATTTCCCCTGACATTGTTACCCTCTCCAAATCCTTGAGTGGTTTCGGTTTGCCGTTTTCATTGGTACTAATTAAACCTGAATTCGATCAATGGAAACCCGGACAACATAGTGGTACATTTAGAGGACCCAACCTCGCCTTTGTCACCGCTAAAGCCGCTTTGGATATCTATTGGCAAGATGACAGTTTGTCAGCCTCGGTTAAACAAAAAGGTATCTTCATGGAATCCCGATTGCAGGAGATCGCCAAGATGACAAAGAAAGCCGAGTTTTCGGTTAGAGGTAGGGGTATGATTCAGGGGTTAGACAGCAAAGATGGAAACCTCGCCAAAAAAATCATCCAGACAGCCTTCGCCAAGGGGCTAATCATGGAAACGGCTGGCGCACAAGGGGAGGTGATTCGCTGTCTGCCACCTTTAACTGTTTCGGAAGAGGTATTAGAGAAGGGACTAAATCTCCTGGAAAATGTCGTCAACAAAGTTGTCCAAGACGCCATCTAAGTGGAGATGGTCATTGGTCATTGGTCAATTGTCATTTGTCTCCCACACCCTGTAGCCATTAGTCATTAGTCAATATTAAAATAAATGCCGATGAGTGCTGTCATTGACAATTCTCCAGAAATTCTCAACCGGATCGAACAAATTGAAACTATCTGTGGACGAGATGTAGGTCATGGTATACAGCCACTGGTGCAGGCGGCTAAAGGGGGGCTGCTGGGTGCCGCTCGCTCCATCGCTGAACATCCATCCCCCCATGTCGCAATTATCACAGGATTTTTTATTCCCCATGGCACTCCTCCGGCTGCGGAAAATGATGGTCCCATCGGTTGCGCTCACCTAGCGGCGGGACTTCAAAGAGTTGGAGTACCGGTGCGTCTGGTTACCGATCCTTTATGTCTCAATGCTGTCCAAACGGCGGCGAGGGCAGCGGGAATACCGGCTAACCTGCCTTATGATGTTGTTCCTGTGGATGCGGCTAGCGCTGAAGATCCCTCAGTTTCTTCTATTGTCAAGTTATGGCGAAGTAGCGAACCACCGGTTTCCCATGTTATTGCAATTGAAAGAGCCGGTCCAAGTTCTGATGGTACTGTCCGTAATATAAACGGGGATGATATTACCGCTCATACCGCTCCGTTGCATCTGTTATTTACCCTCAATGACATTATCTCCATCGGCATTGGTGATTTGGGCAATGAACTCGGTATGGCAACCCTTTCTCACGAGCTAATTGCTAAAACGATTAAGCATGGAGAACGAATTGCCTGTGATATTCCTTGCGATTACCCAATCATGTGCGGAGTATCAAACTGGGGAGCCATTGGGTTACTCATTGCCCTGGCTTTGCTGCGTTATGACTGGAAATCTAAGTTAACTGAGGGATTGACCTTAGAGAGCGATAAACATATTTTAACGACTCTGGTTAATCAGGAAGCCGCCATAGATGGCGATACGGGATTGCCAGGTTTTACCATTGAGACTTTTCCCTGGGAATTTCATGGCAACGTATTGACAGAACTTTTAGCCGCCGCCGGTTTGAGCGAGTCAGTTTGAGAGCGCCGCCGCGATACTTTTATCCAAAATATCTAGCCCCTGGTTCAACGTATCAAAATCAATCGTTAGTGTAGACTGAAGATTAATCACTTCTTTGTCCACACCCATGGGTTCAAAGATTAAACCCCGTTGGAACGCTTCATGACTAACTTTTTTCGCTAATCCCGGTAGCTTGCAGGCAATTCCTTGAATCAAACCCAGTCCTCGATGTACGCCGCCGATTTCAGGATAATCAGCAATCATCTCTTGGAGTCGCTGCTTCATGACTTCACCTTTTTCAACGATTTCCTGGGAAAAAGCATCGGTTTTCCAGTATTCTTCCAAAGCCGCCGTGGCGGTAACAAAGGCGAGATTATTACCTCGGAATGTGCCGCTATGTTCTCCAGGTTTCCAGCCGTCTAAATCCGGTCGAATCAACACTACCGCCATCGGATTGCCATAAGCACTTAAAGATTTAGCCAGACAAACCAGATCCGGTTTTAACCCGGCTCGCTCAAAGCTAAAGAACGGACCGGTTCGACCACACCCAACTTTGATATCATCAACAATAAGCAAAATTCCTTGCTCTTGAGTAATCTGGGCAAGGCGCTTGAGCCAAGGCACACTCGCCACATTAATTCCGCCTTCAGATTGCACGGTTTCCAGGATAACGGCGGCGGGTTTTTCCTGATTTCGGCTCAAGTCATCGATCAGTTTTTCCAACTGATTAAGACTATCGTCTTTGGTGCCAGATTGCTCCTCGAAGGGAACCGTTAAAACATTACCAAGGGGAATCCCGGCGGCTTTTTGATAGACTGGATTCGGGGTTACTGCTAGAGCACCTAAGGTATGACCGTGGTATCCTTTCGTGAAACAGATAACGGTTTTTCGACCTGTCACTTTACGGGCAAGCTTCAACGCAGCTTCAGCGGAATTAGTTCCCGTCGGACCGGTAAACATAACCTTATAGTTGAGTCCTCGTGGTATTAAGATGATCTCCTCGAAACATTCGAGAAACTTCCCCTTGGCAGCGGTGAACATATCCAGGCTATGAGTGATGGCATCTGACTCAATGTATTCTAGGAGAGGCTTTTTGAGTTTTGGATTATTATGTCCGTAGTTGAGAGCACCAGCACCGGCTAAGAAGTCTATGTAGGTGCGCCCATTCTCATCGATCAAATGATCTCCCACTGCCTTGGTGAAAACAGTGGGAAATAATCGACAGTAGCTGCGGACTTCCGACTCAATTCTCGTAAAAATGCTCATGTTGTTAACCTTTTGCTAGTATCTTCAAACCCTGGAATAGCGATCGCACCATCTTCACTTAAATTTATAAAATGTCATGTCTACTTAACGAGTCCCAGAATCCAGAATACATTGTATGCTTTTTAGGGTGAATAGAATAAATTCAATCAGCACAGGAAACCATGACACCAAGTCGATTTACTGAATCTGACACCGAGGCGTTGTTTGATGATCAGGAACGAGACAAACGTTTCCGTAGCTTCTGGAACCCAGAAGGGAGTCTCCACTGGGGCTATTTCAACAACTTAGCTGAGGCTCAGGCTGAGGACTTTGTACCCGCCTGTAAGCGCTGGGATGAATATATGTTGGCACAAAGCGGTATTACTGCCGAGTCTCAGGTGCTAGAAGTTGCTTGTGGAAATGGCAACGCGGCTATCTGGTTGGCTCAACAGACAGGATGTGAGGTGGTAGGAATCGATCTCAGTGGCAATTATATCGACAATGCTCAACGCAAGGCGAGTAATTTTCCGTCTCTGCGCCTGAACTTCCAAAAGGAATCAGCCACTAATCTGCCTTTTCCAGATGGTTCCTTTACCCATGCCTGGAGTCAAGGCGCTCTGTACCACATCCCTGAACTAAAGAAGGCTCTGGCGGAGGCTTACCGTGTTCTCAAAGAAGGAGGTATTTTCTTGTTTGATGACTTGATCACGCCAGTCAAGGAAATCAGCGCGACTACCCGCAAATACGTTTATGATCGGCTACTGTTTGAGCCGACATTTAGCCGCGAATCCTATGCCGAAAACCTCACTGAGCTAGGATTTAAAGTGTTGCAGGTCAAGGATTTAAGTGAACATTTGGAAAAGAGCTACGAATTAGTGTCTGAGCTGGCTCAGGAGCAATATCCAGATTTGAGCGCTGCTTTTCAGAAAACCCAAAAGGCAATCGCCGCAGGTGAATTAGGCTGGTGCTTCTACCTCTGTGAAAAGCCAGGTTAGCCAGCCGCAAGAAAATCAAGACATCTAAGACTTTCTTTAACTCTTATGAATTATGAATTAGAAACGTTACTTTTTAATCCATAATTCATGTTTTTTTTCGACAACTCAAGAAGGTAACAGGCAACAAGGATATCGAGTTGACTATGCTCAAAGATAATGCCAATCAAAATTGAGCGATCGCTAAAAATCCCACTCTTCAAACAGTTCAGCAACCGACATGGAAAAGCCAGGAACGATCGCGTCACCCTCTAGCTCGTCTTGAGGACGAAGTAAGCGATCGGGTTCGGGCGAATGGTAAACCAGAACATATTTTTCATCGGGATGAATCACCCAAACTAAGCGAGTATCATTGTCAAAATATTCCACAATCTTGTCGTGGATTTCTTCAACGGTGTTGTTGGGAGAGAGAGTTTCCACCGCCAGATCAGGAGAACCTTGAAAGAAACCACGAGGGGGACGCTTTAAACCCTTGAGCCGTTCTTTAGAGACAAAAGAGACGTCAGGCGATCGCTTGTTGCCGTTCTTTAAGGTAAACGCTGTACTAGAATCACAAACCGTTCCTAATTTGTGTTGCCGAACATAGATTGCCAGAAGCCCCCCCAGAAATGAGCCAATTCCGCCATGCTCCATCCCTGAATTGCCCATATTCACAAGCTCCCCGTTTACTAACTCATAACAATGCCCATCTTTGGACAGTGCCATAAATTCCTCATCTGTCCAAACTTTTTTCTCAGTGGAGATTGTCATCGCCCAAGCTTCCTCTCGATTTTCCGGAATCGCTACTTCTAGTTTGACACGTTACGATAGTGTTTAATAAACATGTATGAATGTCCTCTGAATATTCAGCAACTCTTAGAAGTTAATGCTTCCACCCATCATTCAAAGGCAATTTAGCCGCGATCGCATCTTTCTGGTGGAGTAGCTATGACCTCTATCCCATGGAGGATTTTGGCGAATAGGGAAATGGGGAAGCAGGGGGAGCAATGTAGAGACGTGCCATGAGCAATGTAGAGACGTGCCATGGCACGTCTGGGAGTTGGGGGAGAGCCATGGCACGTCTGGGAGATGGGGGAGATATTGATAAAAAAATGATCTAAACTGCTTGGGATATCTTAATTGGTCTTCCAGTTCCTGTCGATGGTACAAGAAAACGATCACGATTTAATCCGGGAAGCCGAAGCAACCCGTGTGCAGATACTCAGTGAAGCTCTACCTTACATCCAGCAGTTTGCCGGAAGGACGGTTGTGGTGAAGTATGGGGGGGCGGCGATGAAGGATAGCAACCTCAAAGATAAAGTGATTCGGGATGTTGTCTTCTTATCCTGTGTCGGCGTTCGTCCCGTCGTGGTTCACGGTGGTGGTCCAGAAATTAATAGCTGGTTGGATAAGCTGGGGATTGAACCACAATTCAAGGATGGGTTGCGGGTGACGGATGCGCCTACGATGGATGTTGTGGAGATGGTTCTCGTGGGTCGAGTGAATAAAGAGTTAGTCTCTTTGATTAACCGGGCTGGGGGTTTAGCTGTGGGGCTTTGCGGTAAGGACGGGAATTTAATCAAAGCCCGTCCCGAAGGGCGCAAGGGGATTGGCTTTGTCGGAGAAGTCAGCAGTGTTGATATTAAACTGGTGGACTCTTTGGTCAAAAGTGGCTACATTCCAGTTGTGTCAAGTGTTTCAGCCGATGATACAGGTCAAGCCTATAATATCAACGCTGATACCGTTGCTGGTGAAATAGCAGCCGCTTTGGGAGCAGAAAAGTTAATTTTGCTCACCGATACTCCTGGGATTTTGCAGGATTACCAAGACCCCTCCACTCTAATGGCTAAGCTGGATATCCAACAAGCACGAGAGTTAATGGTATCGGGCGTTGTGGCTGGCGGTATGATACCTAAAGTCAACTGTTGTGTGCGATCGCTGGCTCAGGGGGTACGGGCGGCTCATATTATTGATGGTCGAATTCCCCACGCCCTACTTTTAGAAATTTTTACCAATAAAGGAATTGGTTCTATGATTGTGGCATCTGAATTTACGACTTAGCACTGCTTAGCTCAAAATTCTTCCCAGACGTGCCATATTAGTCTGGAACATTGCTTCCCTTAGAGGGGCGGGCGCGAGTCAAGTTATCGGACATCGACAAAACGTTATCGGTAAAACCCGCCCCGATGATTTGGTATGTGGAAGGTTACTTACTTCTGTTTAATAATCCCGTCAATGAAGTGGGGCGTTTCTGGGAACGCTTTCTCGCTTTAGCCTCTCGACGCTGTTTCGCCAGACTTAATCCACTTAGCTTGGCGGGTGGTTCCTCTGGCTCATTTTCTGGCTCATCTTGAGGTTCAGAGGGTACGGTACTCGGTTCATCTTTACTTTTCCACCAAGCTACAACCCAGCCGCCAGCAATTCCCCCAACAGCACCCACTAAGATACTGAAGGGAACCGAGTATCTCAATAAGACCAGGCATAGCAAAAATACTAACCATAGTCTCAGCGCGACTGGGAACCCATCTGAGAAACCTGGGAAAAGTTTATTCATTCCTTTATTCCTTTATTCTTTGCCGTTACATATTATCTTGATAGGTTCATCCTACTAAGGTAAGATATTAATGAGACTGGCACGAAATAAACCTACCTATAGGTCTGCATAGATACTATTTTTCATTTACTCACCCTTTGTCCTTTTGTCAAGGGGCAGTTTTAAAATATTGTGTGAAGATAGAATTCATTGGCTTTAATAAATTTAACTTATGCTTCAAGGGATTTGCCTGGTTAAAACAGTTAAGTTTATTTAAGGATTGTAAATATATTTTACGAATATTCAGGCAGCTTTATCAACGTACATTGAGAGAAGGTTTTCGACTCCTCATATATGTAAACTTTTTCTTAACAACTATTTAAATTAATAATAACTTAATTTATTTCTTTATGTAAAGTTTTTGTGAACCTGACAAAAAACAGGAATTTAAATTATAAATCGCTGTATTCTAAATATTAAAATACAGATTACCCCCTTACTAATATGAATAAACTATTAATAGCTGTGACTTTATCACTGTCTATTCTTCTAGAAGCTTTAGGAGGAAATTCGGTAGGCGCATTAACGATAAGAAGTTGGAACAGCGCCAATCAGCGTGGGGGTGATTTATTCAATGCAGGAAATGGCATATGGCAATATAGTGCATTCAGTTCTAGTCTTCTTGAGCGTTCACATACTATTCTTCCAGGACTATCAACCCTAACTGAGACAAATCTGGCTGACGTTGATGTATTCTTTCACGGAACGTCTTTTAAAACCCTGACGTCAACCGAAAGTACTGTGGTGAGAAATTTTGTTAAAACAGGTGGTTCTGTGATCGTCGAATCCGATTCAAGTTTTTATGAACAGATATCTGCCAATTCTTTACTTGAATCCCTAGGACTGGGTTCACGATATACAGGTGTTGTCGATGGTGTCAATTCTTCTACAGGTGGCACCTTTGAAAATACAGTTTCTCTAACGACTGTCGGTGTCTTAGGTGATCTAAGAGGTCAAACATTTGGTACATCCTTAGCCACTGATATTGAGACAATGGTAACCGATATTACTCCCACTGGGGGAACGCTGATTGGTAAAAATGGCTCAATCAGGTCGATGGTGGAATTTCAGCCCTTTGCTAACGGGGGTCAAGTCTTGGCTGTTGGTGATCCTTACGGTTTTAATCTTTTCCAGAGTTCAAATGGTTTTTTGTATAATTCTAACAATCAAAAAGCCTATTTAAATTTCATCGAGTCTAAACAATCAAGAATACCTGTTCCGGAAACATCAACGGTATTGGCGCTATTGACATTAGGAATTTGTGCTGTGGGAAACAAACTCAAGAAAAAATGATTAAACCATTGATAATTCCGAAAATACCCTTGGTGACAGTAGGAGGATATTGTAGCTGATTGGGGAGACGCATGGATGTGCGAATCGGCGGTTATGGAGGCGGATTTCGGGTAGTCCCAACCCTCACAGGTATCAAGGCTAGCCAGTTTTTGGTTTAATTTATCGTTTCGCCTGTCATTTTGTGGTCATTTTTCATCGGTATATTCAATATTGTTCCTCAACAGTGTCAGGATTGAACCATGAAACGCATCAAATCATTAACTTTGATCGCCGCCGGAGTCTTGTCTACCATTGCTGTGCCACTTGTGAGCCATACACAGACAACCTACACGGGAACAGTTGAGCGGGTGTGGGAAGATGGATTTCGCTTAAGAAGTGGCGATCGCAGCTTCAAGGTGGATACATGGGAGCTCTACGGTGACAACACATCCGAACATATTCAAACAGGCGATCGCGTAACCATCTCTGGAGAATTTGAAAATGGCGAATTTGATGCCAACTCCCTCACCGATGCGGCTACCTCCACACCTTCAACTACCGATACAGAAACTGCCACACCGTCACGGGTGAGCCGCGCACAGACAACCTACACGGGAACAGTTGAGCGGGTGTGGGAAGATGGATTTCGCTTAAGAAGTGGCGATCGCAGCTTTAAGGTGGATACATGGGAACTCTACGGGGACAACACAGCCGAACATATTCAGACAGGCGATCGCGTAACCATCTCTGGAGAATTTGAAAATGGCGAATTTGATGCCAACTCCCTCACCGACGCTGCCACCTCCACACCTTAAACTCGGCGGCTAAAGGTGTTTTGTGGGCTGTGGAAGGCACAAATGCCAAATCCACAGTTCCTATCATAGACTCTCACCAACGCCACAAGATATGCGAATCTTGCTCGTCGAAGATGATCCAGAACAAATTGAACCCCTCCACGCCGCCTTGACTCGTTCAGGGCATATCGTCGATGCGGTGGAAGATGGAACAACCGCCCGATGGCTGATGGGCGAAAAAGACTATGACTTGCTTATTTTGGACTGGATGTTGCCCGGTGAGGATGGTATTTGTCTGTGTCAGCAGTATCGTCAGGCAGGAAAAGCGGCTCCCATTCTCATGCTGACGGCAAAGGATACCATTGCTGATAAGGTGATGGGGTTAGATGCTGGCGCCGATGATTATCTAGTCAAGCCTGTGGATATTGAACAGACCCCAACTAATTGCAAGCAATCTAGTTGGGGATTCTCTCCTGCTGTTACCACGAAGAGCCGCTGTTCTCGGTGAATACCAGGAACTTCTGCCTTGGCACTCCTCCCTGCTATTTCTACTAGGGAGCTAAGAC
>NZ_JAVJZI010000171.1:0-8727 GCF_040223135.1 Coleofasciculus sp. G3-WIS-01 | reverse complement strand
AAAAAAGGGGTTCTAGATATTAAGTGATATTCTAGTTGACTTCGGGTAGGACATAATTGTGTAAGACCTAATTAGAGGTGACTCGAAAGGGCGATGATTAGCTCAAGAATCTCCCGCGTTTTAACCGGGAGAGTGTCAAAGCAAGGGGAATAGGGAGTCTACACTCATCCTAACTGACACTCGCGATCGCGATCGAGTTCCATCGTCCTCATTGATTGGTCTTATGTCTTATGTCTTATGTCTTATGTTAAAGAAGGGGTTTCATCCCCCGCTTGAAAAGACGGGGGCTTTCACCATCGCTTTTCGGTAATTTTATTTCTTCATACATAATTTATCATAATTCAGGTCAGATGGTAATTGGCGAATCTACATAAATCGTCGGTTCATTCATCTTAAAGTTAATTCCATAAGCCAATAATTGTTTGGAAATTTTTTCATTAGCGAGTTCCAATAGGCGTTTACGTAATTGAATTGAATTTTCACTAGATCCGAGAATAAAAAACGTTACTCTAGCCCGGGTAGTTCTTTCTTCCAAGGAGGGAATTAAGGTAATATTTGTACTTCCCGGATCGATACCGAATAAAGCGTTCGTACTTTCGGTAATAATTTGCTGAACTAAAGCTTTTTCTCGTTCTTCCAAAAGTTGAGCAAAATCCAAATAGAGTAACACCATCACTTTCTTCCCTCGGGTGACATTTTCGATTTCCCAATTTGCCATCGTTGAGTTAGGAACAATCAAAAGTGTGCTTTTAGCCGCCGTGCGAATTTTTGTAGACCGCAAGCCAATCGATTCAACGCGACCAAACACCTCATTAGGTAAACGAATATATTCTCCCGGAATAAACGGACGGTCTAAATAAAGGACAATCGTACCCAAAAGCTGTTCCAATGTCTTTTGTGCCGCAAACGCGATCGCAATACCGCCAATCCCAAAACTAGCGAGTAAGCCGACTAAATTGACTTCCTGGCTTTGAGCAAATGCGACCACAGCAATAAACCCAATAATTACATTAGCTAGAGTCTCAAACACAAGAAGCAATTCATCAACTTCTCGTCCGAGTTTCCGCACTAATCCTATCCCATACACTCGCACAAACTGGCGAAATAAGCGAGAGGCTAACCAAGCCACACTCACGGTTACGGCTAAATCCATAAATGGAAGCATGAAGTTATACAACCCTGGATACTCTCCCAGCCAAGCCAGTGAGAATGAGAGTAGGATTAAGGTGCCAGCAAATTTGAAAGCTTTTTGGAGTGGGTCAATCAAATTATCATAAATTTCCTTTCCCTGCTTAATTGAAAATCGGTGGATAATCCAGCTAACCAGAATCGGAGTATATCGACCCGCCAAAATAGAAAGGAGAGCAAATATTAAGAAAAGAACATAGTTAGGCAAATTTAAGGAGTAAATAAATTGATAAACATCACTAATTCTGTTGGTTATATCAGTTAAATTCATCGGCTAGTACTGCTATTTTGGAAGTCGGAGTTCCTATACAGACACGACAGGTCACGTCTGTATTTTACTACAGGAGCTAAATGCTCACTTACAAGTTCCCCTGAGTGGCTCGCACCCGCTCCTACAGTATAACTTTTGACCCGGCACGACCTTTGAGGGCAAGCTTTTGACTTCCCAGGTAACGGTACTAGATTGTAATGGGTGAATCCACATTAATGGTTTGTTCTTCAATATCAAAGGCAATCCCATATTCTTTAAGTTGCTTAGCGATATTTTGTTTAGCAATATCGAGGAGTTGACGCCGCAATTCCATAGAAAACTCACCGGAACCCAAGATAAAAAAGTTAATTTGGGCTTGAGTCATTGCCGGAGATCCATCTTGGATGATATCTTTAAATGTGACGTCTGTACTGCGAGAGTCAATCCCAAAGATATCAATTGTGCTTTCTAAGATAACTTGGCGGATCAGCGATTTTTCTTGGTCGGGTACCGGACGATAGAAAATTAATGAGATAATCGAAATCACTTTCTTGGCGCCCGTGAAGTTTTCGATACTGACCTGAGTCAGGGAACTATTGGGAATCACCATTAATGTTCCTTTACCAGAGGTACGGATTTTGGTAGACCGCAGTCCAATGGATTCGACTCTGCCAAAGGTGCCATCGGGTAGACCAATATAATCATCGACGACAAAGGGACGGTCGATATAAATCACAATACCACCGAGTAACTGTTCCAGGGTTTTTTGTGCCGCAAAAGCCACAGCCAATCCGCCAATTCCCAAACTTGCCAACAAGCCCAAAATATTGATTTGATGGGTTTGAGCAAATATAATGATAATGATGACAATAACCACTAAATTGACAATCAGTTTGGAAAGGAGTAAGAGTTCACTATTCACCTTTCGTCCACTTTGCAGGGTGGCATTTAAAAGATAGGCATCAAAAAATCGCTTGAATAACCGAGAGCCTAACAAAGTCGCGGTAATCGCTAAGGCGAGACTGATGGGGAGTTCAATCAACTTGATAAACTCCCGTTTGGCATAGGCGAGAAAAATAATATCGGTTAAGGTTAGACTCAGGGCTAGACCGAGTAATTCTTTTTCGGGTTGAATCACCTTGGGATAGAGATCCTTGAACCCCTCAAAGGCTGAACCCAGCCAGCGAAAGGCAAAGGAACCGCCCGCGATCGCGAAAATCCCGGCAAGTCCGAGTAAAATTAATGTTTTCAGGGTATCGAAATCCAGGAGTCCTGGTAAGGCATCCAGCATTCTAGTCTCCAATTTCAGCAATTAGCCGTGTTAGACTATTATGGCGCGGAGTAGGGAATTGGTTGCCAAACCCCTACGTTTTGGTTCTACGGTTTGGTTACCAAACCCCTACGGCGATAACCACCATAACACGGGTCGCTGATTTAATTGGTGCAAGGGGTTTTGCCTCTATTGAAAACTCAAAACGAGTTATAAAGACAATTGCAATAAGCATCGTAGGGAACAAATGTCAAGGGTGGAAAAACTAATCCACCGGTGTCTAAGATATAGGTTAAGGTATCGGGTGTTAGGCGACAGCCTAAAAGTAGACTCAACCCTGTTTAGCTTTGACTGGGTAAAACATTGGGAATCTCTTGATTCATTTGGAGTTTTCCAATCGCGTCTTTAATCACATCGAGCAAATGCTGATTTCCCTGCTGCTGCGCTAATTGAACCGCTTTTTGCAAATCCGCGATCGCTTCTTTTTTTTGCCTCAGTTTAGTCTGAGCCAGCCCCCGATTATAATACGCTTCAATATGGTTAGGGCAAATTGTCAATACTTGGTCATAATTCTTGATCGCCTCTTTATACTTTTGCAGCGCATAGTAGGCATTGCCTCTATTATTATAGGCTTCATAATTTTGATTATCCACAGCAATTGCTTTAGCATAATTGCCAATCGCTTTAACAAAATCATTTAAATAGTAATATCCATTACCTCGATTATTATAGGCTTGAGCATAGCTAGGATTTATCTCAATTGCCTTATCGTAGCTTTCAATAGCTTTCTTATATTGATTTAAGGCGATATAGGTATTTCCTAGATTCTTATAACTTTCGGCAGGGTCAGGATTAATTTCAATTGCCCGCTTAAAATCCTCCAGAGCCTGTTGATACTGGTTTAACTTATAGTAGGCATTGCCTCGATTATAGTAAGCCCGCTCATAGTTAGTATCCAGTTGAATCGCTTGAGTATAATCGGCAATCGCTTCGTCATAACTCTCTAACAGATAGTAAGTATTACCTCGATTATTATAAACTTGCGTGTAGCCCGGATTAAGTTTCAGTGCATCATCATAATTTTGGAGGACTTCTTGATAATTTTTTAGCGCCAAAAAGCAATTTCCGCGATTGTAATAAGACAGCGCTAAATTGGGATAAATGTTAATAGCTTTACTGTAAATTTCAATCGCTTTATCGTACTGTCTTTTTTGATAAAAACTTTCCCCTTCTTGATTATAATTAAAAGCAAGATTTCTCTTATATTCTAAAACAGCAGGTAAAATCAATCCTAAAATAATCATTAGCCCAAAACCGCTTACTATGAAAACTATAATTATCCCGCCGATTTTGAGGATTTTGACAATAATTCTCAACTTATTATTTAGCTCCATTGATTCTGAAAGACAACTTCAAGCAACTTTTCTCACTTTACGAATCAGCACGATTTCTTCTTCGCGTCGAACGATAGTGCGGACTGGAGTCACACAAACAATATCTGTGGCAGGATCACGTCCAAAAGCATCAAAGCTTAGGGATTTAAGGGGAACAATATAGCCTGAACCATTGGGATTTTGTGCATTCATAGTCTAAAGCCTTATTCTTCAAACTTTGAACATTTGCTATGTTCCTACTATAGCAACTTAACATTGAAAGATCAAATACATAAGATACAGATAAAGTATATTCACCAACATCTTGCCGAAAACTTATGGAAGTTAGTTTCAGCAGATTTAGAATTAAAAATTAATCGTAATAATTGCATTGCTATCCCTAGAGGGAGTCGGATATAGCACAACATCACGGAGAATTTGGATGAATTATCATTCCATTTTCTCTAGGAATTTTATACCACAGAACCCGATACAGGTCTAAGGGTTGAGATTTTCCTTTTACCCGCATCGGCGGCATTTTTTCCACAGGAATAGTTCGATCATTGAGTTGTTCTAAGGTACTTTGAGCGATTAAAATTTCATTAGGTTTTGCTAAATTACAAATACGACTTGTCACATTAGTGGTATCGCCAATCGTAGCATACTGAATCAGTTTAGCTGAACCGATATTTCCCGCCGCAACTTTCCCTGTATTTAACCCGATGTGAATTTGAATGGGTCGTCTTTTGCGTTGAACCCACACTTGATTTAAACGGCGAACTGCCCATTGCATATCAATAGCGGCTCTTACAGCTAAATCTACATCATTGGGTTTGCGATAGGGAGCGCCCCAAACGGCTAGCAATGCATCACCAATATATTTTTCTAATGTTCCTTCATAAGGGAAAACAATCTCCTCAACCATCACCTGAAAATACTCATTGAGCATTTCAATAATTTGCCGGGGTTCCATTTGGGACGACATTTTTGTAAAGTTACTAATATCAGCAAACAAAGCCGTAACTTCCGTATCAACGATTTCTAAATTGCCTTCCTCCCGCAGCTTACGACTCACCGTTCGCGGAAAGAACCGTTCCAGTTTATCCCGCATCACCGCCTCCGCCTGCATCTTGGTATAAAGGCGGGAATTTTCGATCGCGATCGCGGCTTGATTTGCCAGACAGGTTAAGAACTCCAAATCTTCATCAGAATAGATATCCGTCAGGGATAAATTATCCACATACAAAACGCCGATGACGCTATCTCGCGGTTTGAGAGGAACACACATCGCCGCGTGAATCCCTTGTTTGAGAATCGAAACCGAATCATTAAACAAGGTATCAATTCGGGCATCATCCGTTAAAATAGCATTGCCTTGAGTGCGAACAAAATTAGTAATATGTTTACTGTAAAAGTGAGTATTTTCTGGACTCTCGAATTGCAATTTAACTGCTTTCTGTTCAAGTTGACCAGTTTTTTCATCAACCATCAAAATAGTTGCCCGATCAACCTGCATGATCTCAAATAACAGATCCAGAATTTTTTGCATCAGTCGGTCGGGTTTTTCGGGAGAGGAAAGTTGTTTGCTCACCTCTAGCAAAATTTGCAATTTACTAACCGCTCGCTGCTGGACATCTTGGTTTCGTAGTTTTAGAACCGAGTGTTCAGCTTTATCCGGTTGCAGTAAATCTCGCATCCTGACCCGAGTTTGCTCAGGTGCGACTTGTCTGAGAATTGAAAGATTCGAGGTATCCTCATTGAAGGATTTTTGTCGAGGGGAGGGAATGGTTTTCACAAATTTGAAAAACACACTACCAAAGCGAATTAAGTCTCCATCCTGCAGTTGGCATTTCTCAATTTTACACTCGTTAACAAACGTGCCATTGAGACTTTGTAGATCCTTGAGTGTAGCACTGTCGGGGGTAAGGATAATTTCGGCGTGGTGACGGGAGAGATACCCATGGAGTATAACGATAGTATTATCGTCCTCACGCCCGATGGTATTGACACCAAGCTTCAATTGATAAACTTTTTTATTAGGAGTATCGGGATCGTAAATTAAGTAGGACACGCCCCACCCTCACCCTTATGAGATCATTTTCATTCACGATAGCGAATGCTGTGGAGCAAGCTACCAGTCCCTTGCGGTCAATCTCCCGCCTGAGGCTTCAGATACACTAGAAAAGATTGGCAATCGGGACTTTATGAAAATCGCCGAGAAAACCCCGTCGCCTTGGACAAATCGCAACAAGTCTCGCTTTTGTTGCAATAACTGCGGTCATCGAACTCACGCAGACCTTAACGCCGCTAAGAATGTCCGAGATGACTATATTCTGTCTTCTACCCTTCAGGGGCACTAAGAGCAGGCGTCAGACAATGCGCCGGATGTTTCGGGCGAGATTGCTCTCGCCTAGTTACAAGCCCCATCGCCTTGTGCGTGGGGCTGTTGACCCACAACTCTAGATAAATCAGCATGGCGTCATCGCTCACATACACTCAAGCACCTTGGAGAGAAACCTATACTGAAATTATTGATGTTCGCAGTCCCAGTGAGTTTGCTGAGGATCATCTGCCAAACGCCATCAACCTACCCGTCCTCAATGATGAACAACGGGCGAAAGTCGGAACCCTTTACAAACAAGTCTCCCCTTTCCCCGCCCGGAAACTGGGCGCCGCCCTCGTTGCTCGCAACATAGCTCAACATCTTGAGTCTCACTTTGCCTCTAAAGAAAAAAACTATCATCCTCTGGTGTACTGCTGGCGTGGCGGTCAACGTTCTCATAGTCTGGCTGGCGTCTTAAATCAAATTGGCTGGCGAGTTACCGTTATCGAGGGCGGCTATAAAACCTACCGCACTTATGTGCGCCAACAACTCGAAACGTTACCGCCCCAGTTGACGTTTCAGGTGTTATCCGGTTTGACGGGTAGCGGAAAAACCTATATCTTACACCAGTTAGCTCAACGCGGCGTCCAAGTCCTTGATTTAGAAGGCTTGGCAAATCATCGGGGTTCCCTATTGGGTCAACAGTGGCAAAATCAACCGACACCTCAACCGGCGCAAAAATATTTTGAATCCTTACTGCTGTTGGAATTACAACGCTTTGACCCCAGTCAGCCGATTTGGGTTGAAGCCGAAAGTAATAAAATTGGACAGCGTTATTTGCCCCCCTCCCTTTGGCAACAAATAAAGCAGGCGAACTGTATTGAAATTCAACTCCCTCAAACGCTTAGAATCGAACGGCTGCTGCAAGAATATCCCCACTTCATCACCCATCCTGACGTATTGAAACGTAAGCTAGTCTATTTGAAATCTCGCTACGGTGGGCAAAAAATTCAGCACTGGTATCGTTTAATTGATACCGAACAATGGCATACATTAGTTGGAGAATTGCTCAGTCACCACTATGACCCAGCCTACAGTCGTTCCATTGGGCATCTGTACCAATCCGCCTCACGCATTTTAGAGATTGATCAGGTATCGGATACTACGGTAGCAGCGTTGCTTGAGCCGTTTGAGTAATGAGGGCAGGTATGGAAGTATGTCAGGGATAGCATAAAATATATTAAATAAATATTGATAAATAAAGGAGTAAAGTATGAGATTTATCAGCCCCAAAGTAGATTATGCTTTCAAGAAAATATTTGGTTCAGAACAAAGCAAAGAGATATTAATCAGCTTTCTGAATGCTATTGTTTATGATGGAGAACAAGTCATTAAAGACTTAACCATCGTCAACCCCTATAATCCCGGTCAGACACTCAGCTTAAAAGACACCTATTTAGATGTTAAAGCAGTTTTAGCTGATGGCTCTATTGTGGTAATAGAAATGCAAGTCGCATCAATGGCTGCTTTCAACAAAAGGGTGGCTTATAACTTGGCAAAAGCTTATGCCAATCAGCTAGTCAAAGGAGAAGATTACCCCCGGCTTAATCCAGCCATGGCAGTTACTATTACAGATTTTATTCTCTTTAAACAAACAGAGGATGTTATTAATAAATTTGTGTTTCAGGAGAGAGAGAAAAAGTTTGAGATTCTCAATCAGGAATTACAGCTAATCTTTCTCGAATTACCTAAGTTTAAGAAAACTCTCTCAGAGTTAAAGAGTTTGACAGATAAGTGGATTTATTTTCTGCGAGAAGCTGCGATGTTGGAGGATATCCCTGAGAGTTTAGGAGAAGTATCGGAAATAAAATGGGCATTAAATCTGGCTAACCAAGCCAATATGACAGTGGAAGAATTAGATATAGTAGATATGCGGGGGATGATGTTACAAGACGAGAAAGGGCGGATAATTTATGCAGAACAAAAAGGTGAACAAAAAGGAGAATCGCGATTAATCCTGCGACTACTTAAAAAGCGTTTTGGAGAAATCTCTGTGGAAACAAGCAGTCAAATTCAAGATTTATCTGTTGAAGATTTGGAAAGTTTAGGAGAAGATTTTTTAGAGTTCGATAGTCTAAAAGATTTGGAAAATTGGTTGATGGAGAGATAGTCAGTTTAAAGTTATAGCAACCGCCATAGCTGTTAGGACACATCATTTATGTAGAGACGCGCCATTATGTAGAGACGCGCCATTATGTAGAGACGCGCCATTATGTAGAGACGCGCCATTATGTAGAGACGCGCCATTATGTAGAGACGCGCC
>NZ_JAVJZI010000169.1:0-4104 GCF_040223135.1 Coleofasciculus sp. G3-WIS-01 | reverse complement strand
TCAAAAGGGGGAGACCAGAGGATGCTTCGCTTTTTTTGCACGGGGGAAGCCATAGGATGCTTCGCTTTTTTTGCACGGGGGAAACCAAAGGATGCTTCGCTTTTTGTTCCATGGGGGATGCGAGGGAGATCTAAACCCAATAAAGAAATCCCTAAACTTATTCAAGAAAAGAGCAACTTGAATAGAGATCCCCCCTCGCCCCCCTTCAAAAGGGGGGAACAAGTTTATTCTGTCTATTTTGTGAACTATCCGACGCGCTAAACGTGCTTCCGACTCGATATCCTGATACTCTGAATTCTAGGGACGAATTAACCATTGCCGATCGCAGGACAACAAGAGATGACCAGCAAACCCAAAATTATCGTTTTGGATGATGACCCGACCGGTTCCCAAACCGTTCACAGTTGCTTGCTGCTGACGCGCTGGGATGTGCAAACGCTGCGCTTAGGACTAACGGACGCTTCGCCAATTTTCTTTGTCCTGACCAATACTCGGGCGTTGACCCCAGAGGAAGCCGCAACAGTAACCTGTGATGTTTGCCATAATCTGAAAATTGCCATAGAAACCGAAAAAATCGACGATTTTCTCGTCGTCAGTCGCTCTGACTCCACCCTACGGGGACATTATCCCGTAGAAACCGATGTGATTGCCAAAGAAGTGGGACCCTTTGATGCTCATTTCTTAGTCCCGGCGTTCTTTGAAGGTGGACGAGTAACCCGCGACAGTGTCCACTACCTGATGGTGGATGGTGTCCCCACACCCGTTCATGAAACCGAATTTGCCCGTGATTCGGTATTCGGTTATCACCACAGCTATTTACCCGATTATGTCGAAGAAAAGACCAAAGGAAGGATTAAAGCCGAAGACGTTGAGCGATTTGTCCTATCCGATATTCGCCAAGGGAGTTTAGAACGTCTCCTCAACCTGAGTGGGAACCAATGTGGTGTTGTTGATGGGGAAACTCAAGGGGATTTAGATAAATTTGCGGCTGATGTCCTTACCGCCGCCGCTCAAGGAAAACGATTCCTATTTCGCTCGGCTGCCAGTATTTTAACCTCTCTGGCGAATCTGGGCGCTCAACCGGTTCCGCCAGAGAATATGGCACAGTATGTGAGAGAGGGAAAACCCGGAGTTGTACTGGTGGGTTCTCATGTTAAAAAGACCACCCAACAGCTTGAACAACTGCTCAAAGTTTCGGATATTGTCGGGGTTGAGGTGGATGTTACTGATTTACTCGAAGAGTCACAAACCCAACGAGAGGCACTTTTAGCCAAAGTTCTCGCTACCGTTGATGAGATTCACAACTCTAATAAAACACCAGTAATTTATACCAGTCGTGAGGAATTGGTCTTTAAAGACGTGGAAACTCGGCTCAAGTTTGGCGCAGCAGTTTCGGCGTTATTAATGGATATTGTCCGGGGCTTACCCGGAGATATTGGCTTTTTAATTAGTAAGGGCGGGATTACCTCGAATGATGTCTTAAGTACAGGATTAGAGTTGAGAGCAGCCCGGTTACTGGGTCAAATTATTCCGGGCTGTTCAGTGGTGCGAACCCCATCGGATCATCCCCAGTTTTCGGATTTACCTGTTGTACTGTTTCCGGGTAATGTCGGAGATGCGGATGGGTTAGTTACCGTTTATCAGCGCTTTTGCCAAGACAAAAAATAATAATACCCTTCTCCCTTATATCTAATCCCATTTATTGGTAACATTGACTTAATATTCACCCCTGCCAACCTCCCCTGACTAAGGGAAGCTATCGTAGGCGGTGGGGTAGATAAAGTGCAATTTTATACAGAATTGGGATAAATCCCTTTCTTTTAGCAGAGGGCGCTATAGTCTCTGATTCGAGTAAAATAGCGACGTAGATCACAGTGGGGAACAAATTAGAGTCACGCAGGATGGTGGGTTAAGTTACCTCTAAAGCGGATTAAATTCACCCAAAAGTAGGACGTTACTCAATTAATCGTTCAGCCCAATACCTGAAGATTAACTAAGTTCAATTTATCAGGAAAAAAAGGCTATGCAATCCTCTGATCGAAATATCCTTAACCAACACCAATCCTCGGCGTCGGCTAGAAAGCAAGAGTTGTTTAAGAAACTCGAACGGATAAGAGTAGTACCCTCTCGCCTACTGGAGGAGTATGGGGCGGGAGAACGGGATTATCGGGGATTTAACCTCAGCAACTTAGAGTTAAACGGAGTAGATCTACAGAGAATCGACTTGAGTCAGGCAAATCTTGAAGGTATTATCTTAGAAAAAGCCAATTTGACTCGGGCAAACTTCAGTAGAGCTAACTTATGTCGGGCGAATTTACGCCGAGCCGATTTGATTTGGGCAAATTTACATTGTGCTAACCTACAAGGGGCAAACCTGAGAGGTGCAGATTTAAGTGGCGCAGATTTGAGTGGCGCAGATTTGACCGATGCGGATTTAGGGGGAGCAATACTACCCGACGGAACGATTGTTTTAACCAGTGAACAGTCAAGTCTGTTATGTAGTAGGCTGAAGAAATTGCCGCAAGGGAAACCACGTAGGATACAGGTTGATATTTAATTCCCCCTGCACCTGGAGATCCCCCTGCTTCCCTATTCCTGGCAGCATTGTCAGCTTACTCTACTTCCCAGCGCGATCGCACACTTAACCATGGCATATCGATTAAAGGCACACGAATCTATATCTCAGGGAGTTCAGCGCATTGCTTACGAACAGATTGACAAAGCATTAGCCCAGTTATTGGGTCAAACCAATGATAGCCAAGAGGAAGCGGTTCACGATGCTCGTAAGCGGTTGAAGCAGCTACGAGCCTTACTGCGCTTAGTTCGCGATGAAATTGGTTCACAGACGTACCACCAAGAAAATAACTGTTTCCGAGATGCAGGGCGATTGTTATCGGATGTGCGGGATGCTCAGGTAACGGTTGAAACCTTAGATGATTTAACCAAACATTTTGCCAAAATTATCTCAGCCAATGGCTTTAAGGAAGTGCGTCAAGCATTAGAAGCCCGCAGTCAATCCATTAGTGAGCGGGTTTTGGCAGAAAAAAATGCTCAAGACGATGCCATTCGCATGATTAAAGAGGCGCGGAAACGGGTTAAGCATTGGTCAATTAAAAGCAATGATTGGTCAGCCATCCAGTCAAGTCTCCAGCGTGTCTATAAGCGAGGGGATAAAGGATTAAATTGTGCCGTTAAGCAGCCCAGCGTTGAGAGTTTTCATGATTGGCGCAAGCGGGTGAAATATCTTTGGTATCACCTGCGAATTCTCAAATTAGTTTGGCCCGATTTGATGGATCAAATGGCATCCGAGACGAAAGAGTTAGCCGATTATCTAGGGGATGATCATGATCTAGCGGTGTTGCACCAACTGCTGAAACAGGAGCCCAAACTAGCTCGCGATCGCACTCAACTAGACGCCCTATTGGGTTTAATTGACCGCCGACGACTACAATTGCAGCAATCTGCCCAGTTTTTGGGACGACGCATTTATGCCGAAAAACCGGGAGTGTTTGTTGAGCGGATTGGCGTTTACTGGCAAGTTTGGCGATCGGAACTTGAGCAGCCAATTCCGGCTCAAAAGTAGGTTCATGCGTTGCGCTAGCTTCGCCCTAAACGCATCAGATTTCCATCACAAACCACTTGACACTCCCCCGGCTAAAAGCGCGGGGGATTCTTCGTTCATCCAATCACCTTAGAATATTGATTTTCATCAATACTCGCCTAGGGCGAGTTGTCCCGAAGCGTTTATCCAGTATTCCTGGAATGTTCCTGTATGCCCGGAGCGTACGAAGTGCTTCCTTGAGTATGTTTATCGCGGCATTCCAATCACGGCCTAAGACACATCCGCACTTGCATTTATGTGTTCGTGTTGAAAGTGCCTTTTTCACAACACAACTGCAATTGGAACAGTTCTGAGAAGTATAGTGTGGTTTGACGGCAACCGTCGCTACACCAAACACTTTGCCAAAATACTCAAGCCAACATCTAAATTCTGACCAAGCCGCGTCTGAAATCGATTTGGCTAGGTGATGGTTTTTGACCATATTTCGTACTTGCAAGTCCTCGTATGCTACCAAGTCGTTAGACCGGACTACGCACAATGCA
>NZ_JAVJZI010000166.1:0-32112 GCF_040223135.1 Coleofasciculus sp. G3-WIS-01 | reverse complement strand
ATCGATTGGCGATACTCACGACTTTCGCCTGTGCTAGACTACTTTTATAGATTAACACATTATTTATTACAATACAAGACTAAGAGAAAATAAAAAGTCGTCCTAAAAGGACGAGGCTTGTATCCCTAGTTCTCGGTCAATGTGGTATTTCCTGAGGATGATGAGACGGATGTGGGACTGATTTTAGGTGTAGGTTACAATCTGAAGCTGTTTTAGGGGTAGAAGAGTAGAAGGGTAGAAGGATAACGCTCCCTTCCGAATAACTACTGGTATGATAGACGCACTCGCCCAGCCAGAAATGATAGGTTATCGATTGAGCTATTTGTGGCAACTATTCACTAAGGTTTAAACAGGGTTCAATGGTGGCAATAACAGACTTGGCTAAGGCAGTAAGGTCATAACCGCCTTCTAAGCCAAATAAAATGCGGTGAGTCAGTTGTAAACAGTAATCAGTGAATACGCCAAAATCTTTCGGTTTCAGAGCGATGCTGGCTAGGGGATCATCGGCGTTGGCGTCGTAACCTGCACTGACGATGAGTAAATCAGGCTGAAATTCCCTGAGAAAGGGTATAACCCCCTGCTCAAACATGGGTTGGTATTCTGTGAATGCACTGCCTGGTGGCATGGGTACATTCAGGACATTATTGTATGAGCCGCGTTCGCGAGGGTGACCGGTGCCAGGATAGCAAGGATATTGATGGAGGGAACAGTAGGCAATTCTGGCATCGTTTTCCACGAGGCTTTGAGTGCCGTTACCATGATGAACATCCCAATCCAAAATGGCGACTTTTTGGATACCCGGTTGTTCTAGGGCATAGTAAGCCGCGATCGCAGCATTAGAAAAGATACAAAATCCCATCCCCCGTGGACCTTCAGCATGATGTCCAGGAGGGCGTGCGAGGACAAATGCCGGGTTGTTGCTAGTGAGAACCCGATCAACCCCATCTAACCAAGCGCTGATGGCTAACAGGGCAATATCATAACTGCGTGGAGAAACCCTGGTGTCGCCATCTATCATTCCTCCACCGTCGTGGGCAAGTTGTTTGACTAAATTGATGTAATCTTGGTCATGAACTTTTTGCAACAGAGGCATTACCGGACGACTTTCTACGGGTGTAGGTAACTGCCAATCCACAAGATGTGCCCAGGGTGCAGCGTTTAAGGCATTGACAATAGCTGTCAATCGTTCTGGGCGTTCAGGGTGGAATTTACCGTTGTCATGATTAAGAAATTCGTCGGAGTAAATAACTGGAAACATAGGTTCAGTAGAATTGGCAGCAAATGAGTGCTTTCTATAATTGTATAATTATTGGTTCGGTAAGTAGTCGGATAAAATTAACGTTGACGGTTGAAATTAGGGAACAGGGAACGGGGAACTCTTAACAGTAAGGATTTGACGCTTGTTAACATTTCTTAGTACAGTGGACAGAGTTTATGTTCAGGTACTTAGATTTATAGATAGGTTGCCTAAGTGACTCGACATTTCTCTATTTCAGCCATCGGCAATAATAAGGTATCCTCAATCTCCTGTCGCACCTCACGACTGACATAACAATCACTATTGAGACAGTCCACTAATAATCGATTGGCATCATAATAGTGCTTGAGAAGTTTATTTTGCTGAGAGTTCAATTGCCAAGGATAACCAATCTGGCGATACTTAATAATCGCAGCCGACAATTGTTCTGTCCAAGAGATACCATGAGTTTGCCACCATTGCTTAAACTGCCACTCATTCCCATCTAGATTGAAATCTGGATTAGGGAGTTGTTGCTTGAGTTCCTGTAAGGCTTTGTCCAACCTGGGGTCAAGATTCAGGGCGCGATCGCACGCCAAAAATAATGCTCCTCTCATAGCGTAGGGACGATCCGCTAATCCCAGAACCAGCTTAGACGCCCGTTCAAAGGTCAAGGATAGCAGTTCATCCAGTCCAATATCTTGGGTTTGGCTAGATCCTAACAGTAGAAGATGGTGGAAATGGCAATCCAGGACACCAATCAAGTCTGATTTCCGTTGCGGAGGCGTGGGGTTGTGTTGAGAATAATAATTCCGGGCTAAATTAAAATAAAATGCCCGCACCGCTGCTGGTTTATAGGGAACGTGAACGGTATTTGATTTCCCATGCACCCACTGCAATAACCGTTGCAATTCCGCATCTGTAGCCACTAATTGATCAATTTGCTGTTTCATCAATTGTAATAAATAATCCGCCGACTGTAACATCCCCACCGATAGAAAAAAGACTTCTCGCCAACTTTTCTCGGTGATGTGGCTAACAAGCGATCGCAGGGCATTTTCTAAGGTTTGGGGATTTGAACTGGTGACAATCTTTCTGGCGGTAAAATATTCCTGAAACGTGAGATGGGAAAAGGAATAAATTTCTCTGGCTCTTTCCACTAAGAGTCCATGTTGGGCTTCGATGGATTTGAGAACGGCTTCACTATCTAATTGTAAGGCATCGGGATCGGTTTCGGCATCGGGTAAGTTACGGATATAGTCAGCAATATAATGTTCAACTTGGCGTTGCTTGAAGAAATAATCTTTGCGTTCAAAGGTGGTAAAGGCAATCTGACTGAGTAAGTTTTGTTTGCGTTGAACGGATAGTTTTTTATAGACCTGATCTCGGATAATTCCCCGTTTAGCGTCCCATTTCAGTAAAAGCGTAGCAATCCCGCGTTTATATAATTCCGCTCGGTCTGCGGGAAAGTCGCCAGAATCTTCAAATTCTAAACAGAGTAAGGTTAAGAGTAAGGGGTTGGTGGCTAATTCTTGAATTTGGGGATTAACTTTAAGCTGTTCGATGAATCGTTCGCCTAGATCTAAGTCTTTGGTTTTATACCACTTCTCCACAAAGGTTTTAATCTGTTTTCCATTAAAATCAGCTACCTCAACTTCGGTGAATTTATCAAAGGTATAGTCTTGGGCGGCAATACGGCAGGTGATCACAAATTGATTGTCACAATATTGATGAGAAAAATATCGAATTTGCTTAATACAGCGATTGGCATCATCGTCTAGCATTTCATCCAAGCCATCGAGTAAGATTAAGCACTGTCCCGATTGAATGACTTGGGTGATTTCATTCCCGGTAATGTTAACAATAGAAAAGTGTTGAATTAGGAAGTCGAGGAAATCGGGTTGATCGGTGGCTTCAGCAAAATCTTTAATCGTCAGGCAAATCGGGACAAATTGGTTCATAAATGTACCAAAACTGCACTGAATTGCTAGATACTTGAGAAACGTAGTTTTTCCCGAACCGGGTTTACCCAAAACCATCAGTTTCGGATATTTTTCCACCGCTTCAAGTCCCGGTAATCGTTTGGTGTTGATATGATTAAGTCCCCAGTGATCAAAGTCTTCCGCTTCGGGGTCAAACCCTCGGAGTAAATCGGCAATTTTTAGTCGTCTCCTCCCAGTGATTTTCTCTAAGATGTTGACGTTTGTATAGATGTCACTAATGCCTATCGGGTGAGTCATATCCAGAACTCGCATTGTGCCACACCGTTGTTGGATGAGGGGACGTATTTTCTGGCGGACATTTTGTACTAGAGTTTCTATATTGTAGTCTTGGATGGTTTGTCGCTCTAATCCTAACGTTTCACAAATTTCCTCAAAATTGATCGAGTCTACAGGTTTACCATTAAAAAAGCTGTGAATTGTAGACAGCGATAATCCCAGCGTATTCGCCAAATCCTGCTGACTGGAGTAACCGCGACGCCTTAATGCCTGTCTAACGGTTTTTTTATGTTCTGGAGCAATTTTGATTCCCCGTGGCATTATCCCATCGAGATCACTTTATTGTATAATACTGCTCTTTTTTTCTGACGTGGCATAAGTCAAGCAAACTCAAGCATTTCTCAAGCAGAATCTCAAGCAACCATCGGCTTTGATGATAGGGAGAGGCGATCGCACTACTGTGACAGAGGCGATCGCACTTGCTCAACCTGTACATTACCACTGAAAGGTAGTAACAATGTCTAGTTTAACCACTGCCCACGGTGCTACATTCATCGATCAATCGCTGCAACTGTCTCAGATTGGTAACATTTGGATGCAGATGTTTAGTCAGCCATCGGAGACTGATCAAACGCCTCAGCCAAGTGCTGAATCGGTTGCACCGTTAGCGAAGGAATTACCCCTGCGGATTCTCCTGGCGGAAGATCAATGGGGCGATCGCACCGTGGCGTTACGAGTTTTGCGATCGCTAGGCTATCAGGCGGATGTTGTCGGAAATGGATTGGAAGCCTTAGAAGCCTTACGCCAAAACCATTACGATGTTGTCTTAACTGATGTGCAAATGCCACAGATGGGGGGTTTGGCAATGATGCGCCGCTTATGCCAAGAATGGTTACCGGAACAGCGTCCTTGTATTATTGCGGTAACATCTGATGAAATGCCACAGGTGCGTGAGGAATGCTTAAAAGCCGGGATGAATGAATGTTTGAGTAAGCCATTGGCAGTTGATAAATTAGTTGCAGCGTTAAGGATGTGTCAGTTTTGTGGCGATAGTTGTGAGTTAGATTAATTGTCCGGAGTGATCCGTGAAATCCGCGATCGCTAATTAACGTCTATTTACGATAGTGCCAAGAGGTCAGTGATGAGTCTTTACTTTGGCAGCGATAAGTGTATCTAAATTATTGCGATCAGAGATCTGTGAATGCAATATGACACCAATCGGACGACGATTTTTCTTACAAGGCTGTGCCGCACTGGGAACAGTTTTGGGGGTGAACGCTTGCCAAAACCGTTCTCCATCTGCTAGAAATCCAACAACCTCTGATTTAGGATCTCAGTCTTTGTCTTTAAAATCTGTCACCATTGGACCTACCCATGGTCAATCACCAACCCATTTAATGGTGTGCTTACATGGCTGGGGAGCTAACTCTCAGGATTTAGCCCCATTAGCCTCGGCATTAAACTTGCCCAATGTCCAGTTTCTATTTCCCGATGCTCCGTTTCCTCATCCCAATGTCCCCTGGGGGAATGCCTGGTATGCCTTAGAAAGCGAAAATCATTGGGGGTTAGAGGAAAGTCGCCAAAAGTTAATCGATTGGTTAACGTCTCTGGAAGAAAGTACAGGCGTTCCCCTATCCCGCACCATTTTAAGTGGATTTTCCCAAGGGGGAGCGATGACACTAGATGTAGGGTTAAGATTACCCTGCGCCGCCTTAGTTTCAATGAGTGGCTACTGGCATGATTCGGCTCAACTGACGCGGGAATCGTTACCCCCAGTTTTGATCGTGCATGGTAGACAAGATCCGGTTGTGCCTGTGAGTAAAGCACAACACGCCAGAGATAATTTAAAGGCGTTGGGAATCGCGGTGACGTATCAAGAATTTGATATGGCGCATCAGATTCTGCCAGAGGTTTTGATGTTGGCAAGGCGTTTTGTGCTGGATGTTATTGGTTCAAGTTCTGCACAATAGACCAAGCGATCGCGACAGAAACCATTAAAGTATAAAGTATAAAGTATAGTACTTTACAAACAAGGGTTTGATCCACCGAAAATCAGGGAAAGTTATCGCCGTCGTAGCCAGCTCATAAAGCAGGGGAAACCAGGATGGAGACGACTTTTGGTGTGAGAGAGTGGAGAAGCAAGGGAGAAGCAAGGGAGCAAGGGAGTCGTGTTCCAGATATGAGCAGCAAAGTCTTTTATGATGGTTCCCCTTCTCCCTTGATGGGAGAAGGGGTTAGGGGATGAGGGTGAAGCGGTTCCCGGAGTGATGGTTCACGTCCAGAGTTATAAGTACATCAGTAAATATAAAGTATGTATGGCAACAGTGACAGCCACTCTTTATTTCAGGCGCTGTTTAATCAAGCGCTTGATGCTATAGCGATCGCGGATGATCAAGGAAAGTATGTCGAGGTCAATCCGGCGGCTTGTCAGCTATTTGGTTTGTCCCGGGACGAACTTTTAGGACACTGCATATCAGACTTTGCCGAATCGGAGTTTGATTTCCCACAGGTGTGGCAAATTTTTCTCGAACAGGGACAGGTTAAGGGGGAGTTTCGTCTCCGGCGCAAGGATGGAACAGTGCGGGAGACGGAATATGCAGCAACCGCTAACGTGATCCCCCATTGTCATTTGTCAATTTTGCGAGATATTACCGAACGCAAGCAGGTAGAAGCCGAGTTGCGCCAAAGCGAAGAACGCCTCAACCTGGCACTAGATGCTGCTCAGATGGGCATTTGGGACTGGAATGTGTTGACAAACCAGATTCGTTGGTCTAAGAGTCATGAAGTGCTGTTTGGTTTAACTCCGGGTACATTTGATGGTAGCGATGCGGCTGTTGAAGCTTGTATTCATCCAGATGACCGAGAAGCCTTTAAAGGCGCCGTGAACCATTCTCGGTTAGAGCAGCATGAGTATGATCAGCAATTTCGGGTGGTTTGGTCTGATGGTAGTATTCACTGGATCGGGGCAAAAGGAAAATTTTTATATGATCAAACGGGTCAAGCGGTGCGGATGCTGGGTACAGTGATGGATATCAGCGATCGCAAAAAAGCTGAAGCCAAAATCCATACCTTGAACGCTGAGTTAGAACAACGGGTAGTTGAGCGCACCCAGGAACTACAGCGTACTAATGAAAACTTAAAACAGGAAATTCAGGAACGCCAACGCGCCGAAGCCGCACTGCACCTGCAAGCTGAACAAGAACGGTTAACCAGGGCGATCACCCAACAGATTCGCCAGTCTTTAGACCTGAATCAGATCCTCAATACGACAGTAACCCAAGTTCAGCAATTTTTAGCTTGTGATCAGGTGGCGATTTACCGCACTCAGGGCGATGGTACTGGCAAAATTGTCGCCCAAGCCTTAGCGCCAGACTGTTGTGTTCCCCAGGAAAATTCTCTACCTGAGTATATCTTTCCTTATGCCTGTCATCAATTTTACTGTCAGGGTGAAATTCATACCGTAGCCGATGTTGAACGGGATGAGATGTTACCCTGTCTGGCTGATACACTCAGGCAGTGTGGTGCTAAATCTAAACTCATTGTGCCGATTCTTCAGAACGAAACCCTGTGGGGATTGCTGATTGCTCATCAGTATAAAGCCACTCGAAAATGGCAGCCTGATGAAGCCGATCTGCTCACGTCATTAGCCACTCAAGTCACAATCGCCATCCATCAGGCGGAACTTTACTCCCAGCTTCAAGCCGAATTAACGGAACGTCAACAAATCCAGCGAGAACGCGATCGCTTGTTTAATCTCTCCCTGGATATACTCATGATTGCCAACTTTGAGGGATACTTGATCGATGTTAACCCAGCTTTAGAGAAAACCTTGGGTTTTACTTGTGAAGCCTTAAAAGCCCAACCCTTTATCAAATGGGTTCATCCAGATGATCGGGAAGCGACTCAGGCGCAAATGAAAAAACTCGCCGAGGGGATCACGATCAAGTCTTTTGAGAATCGGTTTCGTTGTCCAGATGGATCTTACAAATGGTTCTCTTGGACAGCCGCGCCATTTTTGGAGGAACGGTTAATTTATGCCGTTGCTCATGATATTACTGAACGTAAACAGGCACAAAAAGCCCTGCAAGAAAGTGAACAACGCTTTCGCACTGTAGCTGACTTTACCTATGACTGGGAGTATTGGCGAGATCCAGATGGAAACTTTATCTATGTTTCTCCCTCATGTCAACGGATCACCGGCTATAGTGCTGAGGAATTCCTCCAGGATGCGCGATTACTTGAGGCAATTGTCCATCCCGATGATCGCCTGAAAATTGCTGAACATATACGCGAACAGTTACACAACCCCCATGTCTATTCCACGGACTTTCGCATTATCACTCGCACGGGAGCGAGCCGTTGGATTGCCCACGCTTGTCAACCCGTCTATAGCGCGGATGGACGTTGGTTGGGTCAACGGGCAAGTAACCGCGATATTAGCGATCGCAAGCAGACTGAAGAGGCACTCTACCACCGCGAACAACAATTTAGAGCGTTGGTGGAAAATTCACCAGATATTATAGCACGGTTTGACCACCAATTGCGTCATCTCTATGTGAATCCGGCAATAGAACAAGCCACGGAACTCTCTCCCCAAAACTTCATCGGTAAAACCAATTTGGAGTTGAGAATGCCGCCAGAGAAAGCCCACTTTTGGAATCAAGCGCTGCAATCTGTCTTGAGCACTGGACAAGAAAAGCTCATTGAATATGACTTTTCCACACCTAGTGGCATGAAATTTTTTCACTCTCACATCGTACCTGAGTTTAATTCCGATGGCACGATTCGGTCAGTGTTAAGCATTAGCCGCGACATTACGGCGCATAAACAGATAGAAGTGGCGCTGCAACAAGCCAAAGACGCCGCAGAGGTGGCGAATCGGGCGAAAAGTGAATTCCTGGCAACGATGAGCCATGAACTCAGAACCCCCCTTAACGGCATTTTAGGATATGCTCAACTCCTGCAAACCGATACCAATTTAACCGAAAATCAACGGGATAATTTAAGCATTATTCACCAATGTGGCGAACATTTGCTCACGCTGATTAATGATATTTTAGACCTCTCCAAGATTGAATCCCAAAAATTAGAACTTAATCCGACAGAGTTTCATTTACCGAATTTTCTCAGCAGCATTGCCAATCTTTTTCGGCTGCGTGCTACCCAAAAAGACATTGACTTTACTTACGAACTTTTATCTCCTCTCCCCCAAGGCGTTATCGCTGATGAGAAAAGACTGCGACAGATATTGATCAACTTACTCAGCAATGCGGTAAAGTTTACGGATCAAGGTAGCGTGACGTTTAGAGTTGGCTATCTTGAAGATGAGGGAGATGAGGGAGATAACTCAAAACTTAAAACTTCCCCAATTACCAGAATTCGTTTTCAAGTTGAAGATACGGGGATTGGCATATATCCGAACAAATTAAGCGAAATCTTTTTACCCTTCCATCAAGTTAGCGATTGCACCCACGCGGTAGAAGGCACGGGATTGGGGCTTGCTATCAGCCAGAAGCTGGTTCAGCTTATGGGTAGCGCGATTCAAGTTAGCAGTAATTTGGGTCAAGGTAGTGTATTCTGGTTCGATTTAGAGTTGTCTGACGTTTCCACAGGACAAGCATCGGCACAATTGTGCCCTCGACGACTTATCGGTGTTAAAGGACAACAGCAAAATATTCTCATTGTTGATGATAATGCCGTTAATCGCTCTCTATTGCGACAACTGCTAGAACCGTTCAGGTTGAACATTTTTGAAGCCGTCGATGGTCAAGATTGTTTACAAAAGGCAGTCGATGTTCAGCCTGATCTGATATTAATGGACTTAATCATGCCAGGACTAGATGGCTTGACAGTAACGCGGCGACTGCGACAATTGATCCAACTCAAAAAGGTGATTATTATTGCTATATCCGCTAATGTTTTTGAAACGACTAAGCAGGAAAGTTTAGCGGCTGGATGCCAAAACTTTCTCTCAAAACCTGTGCCAATCCAGCAACTCCTAGAATTACTGATTGTCCATTTAGGTGTTGAAGGAATTTATGAAGAACATAGAGATTCCCCAACCATTGAACTGGAAACCAAGGATATACCCCTTGTTCCTCCACCCCCCTCGGAACTAGCGATTTTGTGGGAACTCTTGGAAATGGGGGACATCCAAGGAATTATTGACCAATCACAGCATTGGCAAAAAGAAAACAATGATTGGGTTCCCTTTGCCACACAGATACGTTCTCTGGCTAAAGATTTCCAGTTACCAAAAATTGAGCGAATTCTAAATCAATACACCTGATAAGTAATAATAATTCATAAGTCATTTAAAGTGCCTATTATGTGCGGATTTAGTCGTATATCCTATAGAGGGTATTTTAGAAAAACTCTTACCATTTTCCCCTCTTACCCTCCTCCCCTTAATTACTATGGATAATCAAACATCTGAAACCAGCCGACTTTTGATCGTTGACGATCAACCTCACAACCTGGGAATATTATTTGATTTCTTGACTCAATCCGGATTCAAGATATTTGTTGCTTTAGATGGTGAAAGTGCAATTAAACGAGCCGAAGTAACTAAACCGGATTTAATCATTTTAGATATAATGATGCCGGGAATTGATGGATTTGAAGCCTGCAAACGGTTGAAAGAAAATCCATCCACTCAAGACATTCCCATTGTTTTCATGACAGCGCTTTCTGACACAGTAGATAAAGTCCAGGGATTTAATCTGGGTGCAGTCGATTATATCACTAAGCCCATTCATCAGGAAGAAGTTTTGATCCGAATTCAAACTCACCTCAGACTCCATAACCTGCAAAATCAACTGCAAAAGAAAACCGAGGAACTCGCGCACCTTAATCAGAATCTGGAAGAAATTGTGCAAGCGAGAACTCAACAACTCATTGAACAAGAGAAAACAGCTTTGATTGGACGGCTTACTCAAGGAATTGTTCATAATTTAAGAAATCGCATTCAGCTTATTTTATCTTACAAATGTTTGGCAACTGGAGAAATGACCGGAGAAGATATTTCTCAAAAAATGACGCTCGCTTATGTTGATAAGATGGCTGAAGCTGCCTGGGATATGAGTAAAATACTGGATAATCTCATGCATAAAAGTATAATGGATCACTCCTTGGAATTAAGTCCACTCAATATTAATGAAATCTTAAATAAAGAACTCGATTTTTGGCAGGCTAATCTCCAGTTTAAACATCAGGTAAAAAAATGCTATTTCTGGGATGATACTATTCCATCAATTCCTTTAGTCTATACTGAAATATCTCAAATTTTTGATAATTTAATCAGTAATGCTCTAGATGCTATGTGGGGTAAGCCGGAACAAGAATTAACAATTATCACCCGACAAGATGAAGAAAACGTTTACATTGATGTTCAAGATACAGGCTGTGGTATAGCTCCAGAAAATCTAGCCAAAATTTTTGACCCGTTTTATACAACTAAACCATTTAAAGGTGAAGAAAAACAGGAAAATCAACCCACAGGTACAGGACTGGGTATTTATACTTGTATGCAAATATTAAAAGGTTTTGGGGGTGAGATAAAAGTAACCAGTGAGATTAAAAAAGGGAGCATTTTTACTGTAATAATACCGAAAAAAAACAGTTAAAGAAATGAATCATAAAATAGCTCAAGGCAACCTGCTAGTTGTTGAAGATAATCCAACGAATCTAAGTTTTCTGTTTAATTATTTGACGAAATCTGGCTTCAAGGTACTTGTCGCCACGGATGGGGAAACGGCGATCCAGCGAGTTGAAGCGGCTCAACCTGATCTGATCCTGCTGGATGTGATGATGCCTGGAATTGATGGATTTGAGGTATGTAAACGACTGAAAAGTAATCCTTCAATGCGGGATATTCCAGTCATTTTTATGACAGCACTATCAGATACAATCAAAAAAGTTCAGGGATTTGAAATTGGCGCGGTTGATTATATTACGAAACCGATTCAGCCGGAAGAGGTTGTAAGCCGAATCCAGACTCATCTGACCCTACGAAACCTGCAAAAGGAACTGCAAGTCAAAAATGAACACTTGTTACAATCCCAACAGCAAGAAAAGCAGAGATCGTTGGAACTTGAAAAGGCGCTACAAAAGCTGCAAGAAACTGAAGTTCAACTGATTCAAGCCGAGAAAATGTCCTCCTTTGGCAAAATAGCAGCGGGTATTGCTCATGAAATTAATAATCCAATCAATTTCATCTACGGAAACCTTTATCACGCCAATGAATATATTCAACAACTTTTTGATTTAATCACGCTTTATCAAGAAACTTATACCCATCCGACAGAGAAAATTACTACCCAAATCCAGGCGATTGAGTTAGAGTTTATCCAATCCGATTTACCTCAACTTCTGGACTCTATGCAGGTTGGTGCTGAGCGCATCCGCAAAACTGTATTGTTGCTCAAGAATTTTTTTCATCTGCATGAGGCTGAGTTAAAATTCATTGATATTAATCAAAATATCGATAACACACTCTTGCTCTTACAGTACCACTTAGATGCTAAACCGGGACGACCGAGGATTAACGTGATCAAAAACTACAGCAATTTACCTCAAGTCAAATGTTATGCTAGTCAGCTCAACCAAGTGTTTATGAATATCCTGACTAATGCTATTGATGCTTTAGATGAGAAGTATGGCAGACGGGAGAGTAATTTGGGGTCAATTAGAAGGGATAAAGGAGAGGAGGGGGATGAGGGAGAATTTTGGCGATCGCGACTCCATCGGGAACAATCCCTAACCCCTACAATTTGGATTAGTACAGCGATTGTCGAACAGACAAATATTATTATCCGCATTGCCGATAACGGATTAGGAATAACAGAAGATATACGCAACAGGATATTCGATCCCTTCTTTAGCACCAAACCAGTCGGTTCTGGAACGGGTTTAGGATTGACGATTAGTTACCAAATCATCGTGGAAAAGCACCAAGGTCAATTACTTGTCACGAGTGAAATGGGAAACGGTACAGAGTTTGTGATTGAGATTCCCATTCAGTCGTGACGCTCCTTACGTCGCTACCGCTTCGCTAACGCCCCTACTTAACGGGGAAAATCCTCAGCATCAATACAGGTGGCTAGCGCACTTGGCAAAGAAAAATCAATTTCGCGACTCAAACCAATTACGCATTCGGAAAAACGCAAGGGGCGAATAGTGCTGCGACAGTTTGCTAGCACCAAGAGTGGATCAGAGCCTTGAGTACGCTGGTTAATATTAACCATACAGCTTGCCAATTCCTTGGGACGCCGGACGCGCATACAAGCAAATAAGGCTTCATCAGCAGCAACTGGCGTTAACTCCTCGATTTTCAGGACACACAGAGATAAATCCTTGGGATAAAGCGCCTCAGCACAAGTTATTGCTGCATTTTCCCTAGAGATACCCGCACGCAAGAGTTCTGCGGCGCAGATTTGAAACTGATCGACACCAGCATTCACAGGAGTAGTAGGAAAAGCTAGGGTGAATAAACTCGCTGTAACTAGCGGACTAGCACACATTTGCCAAAAATGACGACGGCTAACGCGATTTTTCCTGTTCATAGTGGGTTTTCTGGTGAACGATATCCTAGGCTAGGATAGCCGATTTGCAGCAGTTTTCAAGTAAATGAGGGGAAAACACGGGGAAGCTGGGGGAGCATATCATCTCCTGAGAAAGGATCAACCGATAGGAATAGGGTTACCTTGGTTTGGCTTAGTCCAAGACTATATTCCTGGAGACTCTTTGCAAACGCTATTAGATCAGGGAAAACGATTCACAGAAGCGGACGTTTGTCAAATTGCCGAGAGTATTTTAGAAATTCTCATTTATATGCATGAACTCTCGCCCCCTGTATTTCACCGTGATATTAAACCGAGTAATTTAATTTTAGGTCAGGATGGACAGATTTATCTGGTTGATTTTGGTGCCGTACAAGACCGAGCAACAGCAGAAGGTGTAACATTTACAGTAGTGGGAACCAGTGGCTATGCACCACCAGAACAACTTTGGGGAAAAGTGGTTCCCGCCTCGGATCTCTATGGATTAGGGGCGACATTAATTCATTTGTTAACGGGAATAGCACCGGCTGATTTACCCCAACATCAGATGCGCTTACAATTTAGCCATTGTGTCAATCTCACTCCCCATTTTTCCCAATGGTTGGCACGTCTGACAGAACCGGCACCAGAACGACGGTTTACTGGGGCGCGTCAAGGGCTATTGAGTTTAAAATCAGGTGAAGATTCGCTGAGAAAGCCTGGACAGCCTCGCGTGCGTTATGGTCGTATAGCTGGCTTGACCTTACTCCAGTTGCTCATTGCCAGTATTGCCCTCGGTCTGATTTTGCCAAATTTTTTGAGAATCAGACAAACCCCACCAGGGGACGCCAAAGATGATGTAAGTTTGATGAACAGCACCCAGCAACAGTTAGATTAGAGACATGAGTCTTTAACTAATCCAAGGCGATATGCTACAGCCCCAACAGATCTTACGCGATCGCTATCAGCTTAAGCAAAAATTGGGTGACAATCCTCGGCGTCAAACCTGGCTGGCAGATGATATAACCCTATCTGTGCCTCAACCCGTGATTGTGAAACTCTTAACCTTTGGCGGTGAGGTGCAATGGGACGATTTACGGCTATTTGAACGGGAAGCACAGATCCTCAAACAGCTAAAGCATCCCCGCATACCCAAGTATAGAGACTATTTTCACATCGATGAGCGATCGCTGTGGTTCGGCTTAGTGCAAGACTATATTCCTGGCGTTTCCCTGAAAACCTTGATGAGTCAGGGTCAGCGATTTATTGAAGCCGATATCCGTAAAATTGCCAGAGAACTCCTGCACATTCTTCAGTTTCTGCATCAACTCAATCCAGCCGTACTCCATCGCGATATCAAGCCCAGCAATCTGATTTGGGGTGAGGATGGGCATATCTATTTAGTCGATTTTGGTGCGGTGCAGGATCGAGCAACCACAGAAGGTGCTACATTTACCGTAGTGGGAACCTATGGCTATGCTCCCATGGAACAGTTTGGCGGTCGGGCAGTTCCCTCCTCTGATCTCTATGCCCTCGGCGCGACGCTGATTCATCTGCTCACAGGTACAGCGCCGGCTGATTTGCCCCAACGGAATTTACGCATTTGCTTTGAAGACCGAGTGAACCTCAATCCCAGTCTAGTCAGTTGGATGCAAAAGCTAACCGAACCCGCACTAGAACAGCGATTTAAAAGTGCTGCTGCTGCGCTCAACGCCCTGGAATCGGGTCAAACAATGCGCCATTCTATTCAAGCGACTCCCACCGCCTTTATTAACAATTCAGGCTGTGGCGGTTTATTTGACGCCTTAATCCCTGTCCCCGATGAAATCAAAGGCTGGAATTGGGGTGCGTTTTTCATGCCCTACTTGTGGCCCCTCACCAATAAAGTTTGGATTGGACTGTTCGCATTAGTCCCGCAAGTGGGATGGTTGATGGCAATCGTGTTAGGCGCGAAGGGGAATGAATGGGCTTGGAAAAGTAGAAAATGGCGCAGCATTGAGCAATTCAAAGCCCATCAACGCGGCTGGACGATTGCCGGACTGTTTATTGGTATACCTATGGCATGGATTTATATCGGATTACTTGCCATGTTTATCCTGTGAAGCAACTGAACGATTATACTTTTGTCATTGTCACTCATCTGCAACGGGGAGCGAACAATGAGTTTGTGGGTTTCCCTTAACGCAACTCCCGCCTGATTACGCTGTTCACTGTGAACCTACCACAGGTATTGTGTTAGTCTCATGCCTACTTCACAGAAACGTTAAAAAAATTAACAAAATTTTATTTCCATAAACTTTGAACATCTGCTAAGGTAGCATCACTTAGCCAAATACAAGTTGTCAGACCTTCTCAACGGATAGGAGAGGAGAAAGTCAAAACTCATCCATAAGCAAGCCATTAAGAGGCTGGTAGCTTAATAAAAGCTATTGGTTTTTAGTTGTCAATGCAAGTTAGGGGTTAGACCGATGACAAAAAATAGTCAACTTCCGTCTACGGCTTATTATTATTGAAGCATTTCCTGTTTTTTATTATTTTTTATTTCCCTTGGGGTGTATATGTTTTTTAAGAGTGGGTTGAAATTTACTCAAAACAATAGGCAAAAGGTTCGGCTTTTGCTGAAAAGGGTTGTTATAGGGTTCTTCCTGGTATTGACGATTTTCTCTTTGACAGCAAAACCTGCTTTAGCCCATAGACCTCATGATGTTGTCACTCAAGTTGATTTATCTCCGAAGTATGAGCAAGATCAAGCATTATTTATTATAGTGCGGAGTAGTTTATTTAAATCAACGGACGGAGGTTCTTCGTGGCAAAGAATCGTTAATGGCTTGGATAATATAGCGAATTTAGCGGGTTTATCTATTTCTCCAACCCGTCCGGTTCTCTTTATGTCATCCTTTGGAGACGGGATATATAAATCCTCAGATGGGGGAGATTCATGGCAAAACGTAAATAACGGATTAGACAATTTAAACATTGAAGTCTTAGAGATAGATCCCAACGCTTCGGATTTCGTTTTAGCAGCCGGAAGTGAAGGTGGACTCTATAAAACCGATGACGGCGGTGCAAACTGGAATAAAGTTCTAGATAACCAGAATGAAATTAAGACAATTAGCTTTATTCCGAATGATACAAATTCAATCGTTATTGGAGATGAGGAAGGGAATATCTATGTGTCAGGGGATCGCGGTGAAACCTGGCAAAGGAATTCTCCTGTTGAAAATAGTGGCGCCATTACAGCTATAGCCGTTTCACCCAATTTTTCCTCAGATCAAACTATTTTTGTTGGCACAGACAAAGGCGGTGTACTTCAAACAACTGATTTGGGAGCCTCATTCACACCCTTAAATCAGGGATTGTCTGACCTATCCGTCCAAGATATTGTCATTTCACCGAGTTATGCCAACGATAAAACTCTATTTGCCTCAACCTGGAATGACGGCTTCTTTTACTCACAAGATAAAGGAAAGACGTGGAAAAAATCGAGTCAAGGTTTGGTGAAAGATAGTCAAGCCGATGACATGAAAAGTCCTCATTTCACGGATTTGAGTGTCTCTGAAAAGACCCTGTTTTTAGGAGGATTTGATGGTCTATTTAAAACTACAGATAGTGGACAGACGTGGCAACTTTTAGAAACCTTATCCCCCAGAACAATTGTTGCTCTAGCAGTATCTCCTGATTATGCAAATGATTCAACCGTCGCTATTGCTCCTTACGTGGGTGATCCGTATATCAGCAACGATGCTGGAATGAACTGGACTCAGATGTATAAAGGGTTAGAAGCTCCTTATTTAACCCAAAGTTTTGAAGAACCAACACAAGATCCGCGACGGTTTTTCGATATTGCCTTTTCTCCGACTTACCGTTCTGATAAAACTCTCTTTGCCACCTTATTATGGGATAATTTTTTACGATCGACTGATGGAGGAAAGCATTGGCAGAGAAGTCAACTTCCAAAGGTTCCTAAGTATTCTACGCGGGGAATGACTATCGCCACTTCACCAGCCTTTGACTCCGATAAAACTATTTACTTACTCACCCAGCAAGGTGTTATTTACAAGTCAACCAACGCCGGAAAAAAATTCTCAGTTCTCAGCAAAATTAGTAAAGACTTTAGTAATGAAACAGCGTCCATCGTCATCTCTCCAGATTTCCTATCTGATCCAACTCTTTACGCATCTAGTTCTGAGCCTGGAGTTTTTCAGTCTAGTGATGCAGGTAAAACTTGGCAATCTGTTAGTGAAGACAGTGGTTTAGGTGAAACTAGCAGTATCCGCTTGGCGATTTCACCGAATTACAAGGCGGATCAAACTGTTTTTGCGGGGACTGACCGAGGACTTTTTGTAACAACCAATGCTGGAAAAATATGGGACAAGTTATTGAGTTCTGCTGCTATCGAAAACGGCTATATAGAAGGCGTCGCCATATCTCCGAATTATCAAAACGACCAAACCTTGATTGTTAGCGTCAGGGGTAAGGGATTATTTAAGAGCGTTAATCGAGGACAAAGCTTCACACCAATTGGGAATGATAACCTGGCATTTGCCAGAATGAATAACGTCCCCTGTGCGGGTATACCCATCCAGTTTTCACCCGCCTACGCTACGGATAATACCCTATATGGCTTTGGGTCAGCCCAAGCAGAAATCTTTAAATCAACTGATGGCGGTAATACCTGGGCAATAATGGAACTTCCAGAACATGAAGACCAAGAACCTGGATTACTCACGTCTGTAAGTCTGGCGTTTTATGTTTACAGGGGTCAAACGCTGAGGTTGCTACTGTCCCTAATCACGGCTTTATTGGCTTACTTTGTTTTAGGATATCTCGGGTTAGAAAAGCGATTGCCCTTGAAGAAAATACAGATACAACTTTTGGGAACATTTATCATATTTATGGGCGCGGTAATTGTTTTGCTTGCCTAGAATGAACCAAGAAAAAATACAGTAGTTGTAAAGATCATACTAAACGTTCAGGACTCTATAGCAGAATTTTAAAGTAAGCTGCGCTGCATCAACTATCTAAGTAAGGTGTTTTAAAAACTATGACTTCTTTCACAAAATGGACTAAACGAAATCGTTATTATTATGAGGACATTCAAAAATTATATGTTTTTTTTGTTCAAGCCAACTCAGATGTTTTAGAAATTGGTTCAGAACTCGCTTATTTGCTAAATGCTGTAAAGCCTAAAGTAGGGTTAGGAATCGATAGCAATGCTGAAGCTGTTAAAATAGCCAGACAAAAATTTCCAGAATTAGAATTTGGGATTGAAAAACCCGAATCTTTTCAGTGCAGTCAAGCGTTTGATTACATATTGATGGCTAACGCAGTCAGTTATATCGGCGATATTCAAAAAGCTTTACTCAACTTACAAAAAGTCTGTAAGCCTTCGACAAAATTAATTTTAACATTTCATAATCCCGCCTGGGAAATTATTTTGAATTTTGCAACTTTACTCAAACAAAGAAGATCAGTTTATAATCTGAACTGGCTAAGTTATGAAGATATTCATAATTTACTCGATCTATCTGGATTTGAAGTTATTTTTCATGGAAAAAGAATGTTGTTTCCTCGGCGGATACCTATTTTTTGCAGTATATTCAATAAATTTTTAGCTCCCTTACCACTTATCAATAATCTTTGTTTAACTGAATATATTATTGCTCAACCTCAACCTGATCCAGTTAAAGCACAAAAAAACATCCAAAATTTAACCTGTTCGGTAATTGTGCCAGCACGAAATGAAGCCGGAAATATTGAACGATGTGTGACGGAAATGCCTCAGTTAGGCAAGCACACAGAAATTATCTTTATCGAAGGACATTCCCGGGATAATACGTGGGAAGAAATTCAACGAGTTCAGGCGAAATATGGCGATCAATGGGATATCAAAAGTTGTCAACAAAAAGGAAAAGGCAAAGGAGATGCTGTTCGCCAAGGGTTCAATATGGCGACGGGAGATATATTAATTATTCTAGATTCTGATTTAACCGTTAAACCGGAAGATTTAGTTCACTTTTTTGATGCTGTTGCATCGGGACGTTGTGAGTTTGCCAATGGTTGCCGTTTGATTTATCCTATCAATTCTCAAGCTATGCCCTGGCTGAATCGAATGGCTAACCGCTTTTTCGCTTGGTTATTGTCATACTTACTTAATACAAAAATTAAGGATTCTCTATGTGGTACTAAAGTCCTTTCAAAAGAAAATTATCAGCGCATTGCTGCCAATCGATCATATTTTGGTGATTTCGATCCCTTTGGCGATTTCGATTTACTTTTTGGTGCTGCTAAATTAGGGTTAAAAATTAAAGATATACCAGTGCGATATGTTCCTAGGACTTATGGTCGTTCAAATATACAACATTTTAAAGAAGGTTTAGTTTTGTTTAAAATGTGTCTGTATGCTGCTCAAAAAGTAAAATTTATTTAGACGGAATCTATCCCTATCGAAAAAAATTAACCCCTTACTTGGATATAGTAAATTTTATATGTTATATAGTTTACGTTCTGCATACCTTACCAAGATTGTTCATTTTTTCAGAACAAATTTGCCTCATAAAATTAAGGTATTAGTTATTTTTGTACTTGTTGTTGGCGTTATTTTACGTTTTGTAAATATTGACAATAAGATTTTTAATTGGGATGAAGTTAGGAGCTTTTATCGACTATCTGGATATGTAAGAGAAGAGGTAATTCAGCAAATGTTTACGGGTGATATAATTACACCTCAAGATATTCAAAAATATCAAACGCTTTCTCCAGAAAAAAAACTAGATGATGCGGTTTATGCGCTTTCTAATAATCCAGAGCATCCACCACTCTTTTACTTAATGGCTAGATTTTGGATGCATTTATTTGGGACACCATTTTCAGTAAGAGTTTTAGCTGTTATACTTGGACTTTTATCACTTCTGCCCCTCTACTGGTTATGTTGTGAGTTATTTACAACGCCATTAGTGGGGTGGGTAGAACTTGCCTTATTTTCTATTTCTCCCTATCAGATTTTGCTTTCACAAGCCGCTAGAGAATACAGTTTATGGACTCTAATGACAATTGTATCAAGTGCAATGCTATTATATTCCTTGCGGACAAGGAAAACAATAAGTTGGATTGCCTACACGTTAAGTATAATTGGAGGACTTTACTCTCATCTGTTTTTTGCTATAACCTTGTTTGGTCAAGCTATTTACACTGGTATTACAGAAAACTGGGGTTGGAGTAAAAAAATACGCGCTTATCTTTTCACCTTATTAACAGCTACTATAGCTTTTTTACCGTGGATTATTGTAATTTTCACCAACTATGGACGATTTGAAGAAGTAACGGCTTGGACAAGAGAATTTGAATCTGGATTTCAATAAATAATTCAATTAAACATTAAGAATATTGGGGACATTTTTATTGATTTTAATAGCAACACCAGGATTGAATACTACCTTTCAATTATTTTTGTTTGTTTGTTCGTGTATTCAATTTATCGTATTTATAAATATAGGTCAAAACAGAAATGGTTGTTTCTTGTATTACTCATTTTTCCCTCATGGTTAATTTTGATATTGCCGGATATGGTTTCACAAGTTGGTGTAAGATCTTTGCAGTCTCGTTATTTAGCGACATCATATTTAGGAATTCAAATTAGTATTGCTTACTTAATTGCTGAGGGAATGCAATTTAAAAACCATGCCATAAGACTGACAAGTAGCTTATTCCTTGTGATGCTGATTTTATTTGGAGGAATATCTGGAGTATTAATTACACATTCTCAAGATTGGGATTATTTAGAGCTTAAGGGAACACCAATATCTGAAAATCTTCAAATAGCTCCGATTATTAATAAAAATGAACATCCCCTTGTGATCAGTGACTCAACTCATAGCTATCTCCTGTCTTTAAGTTATATTATTGGCGATCATGTCAAATTCCAGTTACTTAAGGAGAATGCTGTAAATCAGTGGACAAATAAGCTAATGCTTGCCCAGGCAGAACATCAATTTAGTGACATATTCCTGTACTATCCACGTCAAGAGTTGCTGGACTTCCTAGACAACAATTATCCGAATTATAAAGCTAAAAAAATTTACAAAGGACTATTTAGATTGTACCGGACATGATAAAATAAAACTAGAGTAGACTATTTATCTTGTCAAGAGCTTAAAAAACATTAATGGGACTTAATCATTATGAAAGTTATTAATGCCAAAACTATAGATTATTTGAAGAAATTAAAAACAATACATTTACTCTTTGTTATTATTTTAATTTTTGGGATATTTTTGCGTTTTGCCAACCTCGATCAAAAAGTTTACAATGCTGATGAGGTCAGGAAAATTATCTGGCTTTCTGGTCATAGCAGTGAAGCCTTTAAAGAAGAAGTTTATAGGGGAAACATTGTTAGCGCAGAAGAGTTAAAAAGATATCAATACCCAAGTGACGACACAACTCTAGCTGATGTCTTTAAAGTTTTATCAGGCAAAACAGAACACGTTCCTCTGCACCATATAATCAGCCGATTTTGGCTGCAATTGTTTGTGACTCATTCATCCGCGAAAGTCGTCTCAGTTTTGTTAAGTTTTTTATACTTTCCTTGTTTGTATTGGCTATGTATTGAGTTATTTCAATCCCCTTTAACTGGATGGGTATCAATAGCTATAGTTTCTATTTCTCCCTTTCATATATTGGCATCTCAGAACGCCGGTTCATATAGCTTATGGACTGTTACTATTTTATTGTGTAGTGCGGCACTATTAAGAGCGTTGCGAGTCCAAGCTAAAACCAGTTGGTTGATGTATGCTATTACACTGACACTAGGATTTTATACGCACTTATTTTCAGTTGTAGTTGCCTTGGGACAAGCAATTTATGTAATATTAATCGAAAAATTAAAACTCACCAAAACTTTAATTAATTATGGCTTATCCTGTGTCATCAGTATCGTTTTATTTAGTCCTTGGATTGTTATTTTCTTTGTAAATTTAGGCAGAGTTGACGAAGGGACAAGCTACTATGACCAATTTAATATTAGTTTTCGTAAACTAATCATGTTTTTATATAGCAATATTGGTCATGTTTTTATCGATTTTTATCATCGATATGGCAGAGTAGAGAAACTGCTATATTTATGTCTGTTCCTGTTAATTACTTATTCTCTCTACCATCTAGTGCGTAAGACCCAAATAAATGTATGGCTGTTTATCGTTATCCTGATTACTCTCACTCCTATATTACATATAATTGCCAATTTTATTACTCCCTCAGCATTACACATACAATCTCGATATTATCTACCTTCTCATTTAGGTATTCAGTTATCTGTTGCTTACTTATTAGCCTCTCAAATGGGTTCAACATCTCTTAAGGTGTGGCAACGTCGTGTTTGGTCTATTATCTTCTTGATTATAATCACACTGGGGATGATTTCGGGAACGATTTTAATGCAGGAGAAAACTGCTGGTTTAGATGATCAGCGAGGAACAGCTAGTGGGAAAAATTTAGCGGTTGCGCCCTACCTCAATCAAGCTGAGAATCCTTTAGTCATCAGCGAAACCACACACAGTTTTATTTTAGCGCTACTCTATCTGATTGATAATGATGTCAAGTTTCAGCTTTTGCAACCTGACAATGTTCAGCAATGGCAGCAAAAACTTAATTTAGTCGAAAACATTAGTGAATTTAGTGATGTTTTTGTTTTTTATCCCGATCCAAAATTTAAGACTTTCATTGAGCAAAATGAAAACATTACAATTCAGGTAGTTGTCAATGGTCTTGATAAAATCAACCTCAAAAACTAATTAGGTTAGGTTTGGTAATAGCAGGTTAATATGGCTATAGCGTCGGTCTAGTAACCAAAGTTATCGGTGGTAATCTCGAAGGTCGTGAAGGGTCAAAAGACGGGAGACTGGGTATCGTATTGTTACCATTTTGAGACAATTGAAGTAGATGCTTCGATTACTGGACTGGTGTTTTAGGACATGGGTTAAGTATTCCCCGAAACTGGGCTTCTCGTGAATAAGACAACAAAATATTGGTCTAAAGATTTTTCCAAAGGTTCAGGACAGGGAAGTATTCAACTATTTCTAAAAGAATAAACAATTTTAATTTTATAGTTTCTTATTAATCGTGCTGCAATATTCCGATAAGGTTTCAGAGCATTTATCGAAATGTAGCCTTGCTTTATCGATTAACTCGGCAGAAATAATATTTTCTAACTTTCTCTGATTTCTGATAATACGACCCGCTTTAATATTTCCCTTATGATCGCCGACATTTGGCATTCCCGTTGTTCTGAGAACTTCATATTGCTCGGAAAAATTTTCTCTGGTTTCTAAAACTTGCTTTAAAGCCATAAATACAGAATCAGTATGATTTAAGAGTTGCTCATAAGTCAAAAACATACTGCGTTTTTTGCTATTAATGAGTTGAGCATAGCTGACTAAACTTGATAAGCGATTAATGTAGTAATGACAAGCCGTTTCTTCATTCCAATGGGGTTTTAAATCCATGATGCTGGCTAGACTCCGCTGGGGTTCTCTTAAAAGAAATAAAGCGTAGATTTGCTGAGATCTTAAAAAATCTTCCGTTAAAAATTTATTATCATGTAAAACTTTATCTAAAACATATTTATGATTCATCTGTAACTTGTTCAAGTCTTCCAGTTTAGTGAATTCTCGTGAATGTAAGTAAACCTTCAAAAATAAATTTTTAAAGTCTTGTTCGGAATCATATTGAATATGGGTTTCTCCATATCCGATAATTTCGGAATTAGAATTTAACAGATGAGTGAGTAGCGATGAACCCGATCGCATGTGGCTGAGAATAAAAAGAATTTTGTACGGTTGCGCTCGTCCAAGGATGGTATACGGATCAGCAAGGGTGTTGATCCGAAAGTGAAAGTATCCAGAAACCAGATCATTTTTATACAGTCTAATCCGGTGACGTAGTGTTTGCATTTGTTTCATGGTAAGCCAACTGAATCGTTACGAATATCATTTATAACCAATGTTCAAAAATAAGATCATAATACCCAGCTTGTTCGGGCGGATACCACCCTTTCTCAATCTTCTCAATAAGTTTAGGGAGCGCTTTTATGAATTCTGGCTCCCGATTTTTGGGGTGAACAGTCCAAGCTTTGGGTGAATCCAGCACCGCTCGAACATAGGACGTTTCTTCCAAGCGATTTGATACCATAACTTCCCAAGAATCTAATTGTCCTTTTCCAGTTAAATAATTGAGTTTGGTTTTTAATGATATCGGTAATCCATTCAGTACCTTATTTTTGTAAGTTCTCCAGAAAATCGGAAGTGGAAGTAAGCTATCAAAACGTTTGCGATCGCTCAGATAAACACGACTGCTAAAAAACTTAAACTTATAGAATCCCTGCGGCTCTCGTTCGTAAGGAACTCGCTGATTGATTTCACCATCATCTTTGGGTGGACCTGTCAGAGGTCTAACTGACATCACATCTGGATAGTTTTGCAGTAATTTAATTCCCTCTTCTATCCAACTGTAGTCTGGTTGCTGGTGAATCAGCATATCACTATCAAAGTGAACCACGTAGTCTCCGGGAACTTCTTCAATGGAGAAAATTGTGCCGAGGATTGGATAGCCTTTATAGTTATGGCTCTGGCGTATCCTCGTCCCAAAATGTTTTTGATAGATCCGTTTTTGGTAATCCGGGGAGTAATCAATATCAACAACTTTGTCAACCACACCCGCCGCGAGTAGCTGATCACAATAGTCCCGGAGTTGTTCCAGGGTTCCCACACCCGGACGATTCACTTTGTCACCGGACAAGGGGGCTGTATCTACGGCTAAAAGACGTTGAGTAAACGGAAAATTACACATCCTCACAATATGAGGAATTGTATGCATCATGAATGGGATATCAGTTCGCGCCACCATGATGGATAGTGAACAGGTTGCAGATGCCATTAATTAATTAGTAAACACCCTTTCCCTATTATAAACTGAATTCGATATTCATAGGAAGTTGCCTTCCCAGAGAAGGGCGGGTTGATTTAAGTGATCGGTTTGTGGGAAAATATTATCGGTAAAACCAACCCCTACATTCCCCACCGCTATTATTAGCATAGCTAAGTGGGAAAAACTCGCAACTCAAGTGGCGAGCGAGCTAAACGCCTCGCTCAGTTTCATCCGTCGGATAAATCGCGAGGGAGCCTGCACCATCCCTTGCATCATTAAGGTTTTGCTGCTCATTAGCTCTTTTAGTTGTTGCTAAACCACCGAATTTGTTCTGGTTTTTATTAGCACTCCATGTCATTGAGTGCTAATTTTACGACTCACTTGAACTTGCCCTCGACCGTCAAATAAAAATTTTATAAAATTGTTCACAATGATAATCTAAAATCAATCGCTTTGATTATTATTGGGGATAGAGGCTGTAAAAGTAGAGGTCGAATCCCATGAACTATACATTTGATATCCTAGGCGTTTCGCCAGTCTTAGAGTTTTTTAATCATCAACAGCAGGTCAGTCAAAAAGCCACCGCCCCAGGTGTTGAATACTTAGGAACCTATCAATGTACCCTGGACGCCTTCTTAGAATCGGTTGAAACCGTTCCGACTCAGAAAGGATGGGATATGGATAGAGCGGTGGATACTGTAATTCAATTTTGGATGAATCACCCGGAGCGGATTCGCTACTGGAAAGATCGTCTAGAGGGTGCCGGGAACGCCAATGTACTGGTGTCACGAATTGCAGATATGCCATCGCTCAAAGCCCAGTTTAACTCGCTGTTCAAGGAAAACTAAAAGGCAGAAGGCTCTAGGGTAAAAGACAGAAGGGTTCTTACGGATACGTGGTTGTTTTAACCATTAAATCTGTCCTAACCTGAATAGCACTGGCTTAAACTTAATGTCGCTGACCTTAAGAGTGGGGTTGGGCTAATTCAGCTTTTAATCGTTCCGCTTTTTTAACCCCCTCTCTTTCTCTCCCTGCTTCCCCTGCTCCCTCTGCTCCCCTGCTCTCCCTGCTTTTAGCGCTTAAGTTGACACCGACGTACACCCTTTCACGCCCCGTACACCCTATTTAACTGTAAAATCTATCCCCCAATTTTAGCTGTATCACGCCAATCTCTAGGGAGACACCATCCAAAACCTCCCCCATAAATAGCCTAGGTATTTAAATCCCGATCAATTGATTCAGAAGAATCCCGATTGAACCTTAAGCTATTCTCCAGATATTCAATCCGTTTTTGCTGATTCGCCAGTTGCTGAGTTTGCTCATTGAATTCTTTCTCTAAGTCTTTATTCTGTCGCTTCTGATGAGCAAGTTTCCAATTTTGCCGCATCAGAGACGGTACTGATACCAATAATCCCACCACAACGCCAACCCCTAGGGTTAAGACAAGAACTAACGCCAAAGATATCTCGACTCGCCAAATCCCTAAAGTAACGGCGATAGGCACAGCATTTTGTAACGCAAAGATAATCGCCAAGATCGCTATAACAACCCCTAAAATTAAAAATAATCGCATCCGTTATCAGCTAAAATTTAAATACACAACACAAAGCAGATGATCGAACGGCAAGTCACATTATCTCAAGAATAGCCCAAGCGAGGTGTCTGATGTCCGCAAAAGCCACAGTTCTCAAGCAAAGCGAACTCCTAAACCGATTAGCCTTAAATCGTCATACCGCTGAAGAAGTCGGTCGAGTGATACAGCTATGGCTTGATTTGCAAGCCCACCGCGTAGTTGGGTTAACCTGCAAGTCCGGGTTTCTCGGCGGCAAAAAACACCACTTTACCTGGGAACAAGTCAATACTATTGGCAGCGATAGTATTCTTGTCAACAGCCTTAAGGAAGAAACCGAGTCGGAAACCCTGGAACCCCTCGATTCTCGCATTGGTGTAGAAGTTTGGACAGATGCGGGAAACAAAGTCGGTAAACTCGTTGATTATATAATTGAACCCGAAACCGGAGCCGTCCTTAATTACTTATATTCCTCCAGTGGTTGGCAAGGAATAATGGAAGGGATTTATACCCTTGCACCCGCAGCCGTTTCCAGTGTGGCAAAAAAGCGGATCATTGTTCTAGAAGCGGCAGTAAAAAACAGTGATAAATATACCGAAGGCGTCCATGAACGCATGAGTCAAGCCGCAGACTTTATTCGTAGTGACTACAAGAAAACGCTTCAGCATGTGGAATCCCTTAAACAAGGTGTTCCCCAGGTTACAGATCATCTAACCGACCAAGCCAAAGCCGCTGGTGATAAACTCAAAGAACGATTTTCTGAAGGGAAAGCGTCGAGTCAAAAAAAGGATGAAGAATGAAAAACAATTGAATGTTGAGTGTTGAGGATTCCCCCTTCACAACCTTCAAAAAATTTTCCTTCAAATCCTTTAATCCCCTCTGCGCCCTCTGCGTAAACCTCTGCGTCCCTCTGCGTTAAAAACTATCTAATTCTGATGCTAACAGATTGAGCATCACCAATCACCAATTACCAATTACTGAGGCAAAAATTTACCCGTTGAATCAATCTGCAAAGAAGTATTCGGAAAATCACTCTGAGTAAGCTGGCGCATCAGTCGAATCGTGCGTCCTTGGGAATCAGGATAAGGAATCCCCTGACGATTTAGCATAATTGGAATAATTTGACCCGAAACTAAATCACCCTGATTATCCAACTCCACATCTAATACTAAAGAATACGCCAGTTGAGCTTGAGTCGAGAGAGTCCGATAGCCCATAAAATTACCCAAAGAATAAGCAATTAACTTTCCCTTATAAACTTCTAATGCTCTAGGAACATGAGGTCCATGTCCGAGAATTAAATCAGCGCCGTGGTCAATCATCGTCTGGGAAAAATTAACCAAATTGCCGCGATTTTCGCCAAAAAAATACTCCGTTTGATTGCGAACATGCATCGCCCCAGTTCCTTCAGCCCCCGCATGGACAGAAATAACCACGATATGGGCATTTTGGCTAGCTTCTTTCACTAACGCTATAGCCCCTGGCAAATTATTTAATGAATTGTGATAATTAAAGTAACTAAAACCAATCCAGGCAATCCATAAATCATTGATATTAGCATATAGAATTTGATTCTTTTCCCCTAATGCTTTAACCCCCGCCTGTTCCAGATTCTTGATAGTATCTGCAAAGCCTTGACGTGAGAAATCATAAGAATGGTTGTTGGCAACGCTCATAATATCAAAGCCCACCTCCTTCAATAAAGAGGCATAATCAGGCGGCGTGCGAAAGGCAATAATTAATCCCCCTATCGACTTAGCGGAATAGGGATAATTGGTTAAGGTACTCTCAAAATTACCAAATAATAAATCAGCACCTTGCAGAGTAGGTTGAACGGCTTGAAAGAGAACCGTTTTATTAGGATGCAGTTTATTCTGAGGATAATTTGTACCCGGAATAATATCACCCACGGCTTTAATCTGAACTGTCACATTCGGCGGCGGGGGTTCTATCGGGATATCAGATTGAGGTTGAATGATAGGTTCCGGTGGGGGTTCAGGATAGCTTTGAACGACACCATAACCCATACCGCACAAAAAGCTGACCGTACCCACCGACAGCAACAAGGCTCCACTGCGCCGCAATGGTGTGATAAAGTTTGTCATTTGTCATATCATGTCCTTCTCGCCAGTTATTAGTCCCTTTGATCTTGTTAAGTATTCAACCGGACATGATATCACGCATCATCCATCATTCATCATTGAGCGGTCTTGCCGTCAACGTGTTCGCTATCCCTCCCCACATAAGAGCGTCAGCAAGGTGGGGAGGGATAGCGGGACGCCGAAAGAATGGAGGCGTCCAACATCTCCCTTTTTACGCTACACATAAGCCGTTATTCCTCCTGATTAACTTGACTTTACTGGGGGCAAATTGCCCGATACGTTTCCAGGTGTAGTCACAAACGGAAACATTTTTGGTTTTCTTTGTATCGGTGAACCCGCCAACGTAGCCAATGTAGACTTTCCCAGCTTTTTCGGCTCTTACCAAATCACCAATCCTCACTCCAAAGGGGGTAATCGTCCCACCTTTGCGCTTCCTGATTCCCGACTTGTCCGGTACTTCAAAGTGTAATTGACGGCGGAAAAAGCCATACTCTTTCCCCCGCTTCACCGCACCAGGACGGGTAATGATTTTAAACGGAGAGGAAGTGACGTTAACGCTGCCAAAGTGGGTGTAACCGTATGAGTTAGAACCAGTGAACGGGACATACTTGATGAAATACGCGCAAGCCAACGTAACTCCATCAACCGCGTGGGTTTCCGGTTTGGCTATAGACTTGTTAGCCCAGTCCTTCTCTAACCCTAACTGGGTTCGGAGTTGGGATGTACCGTTCCCATCCTTTTGCCAACCATGCCGGACATAGACAGGGGTGATACCCTGAGCTTGTCGAAGGGCGATTTTTTCCATCTGGGATATTGCCCAATCCTGACCAGTCATCACCGGAGAGAACCCTTTGCCTGACTTGGCACGTTTGCGTTGGGTTTGGTCTACATCGGCTCTAACTCGCTCATAACCAATTGCAGTTACCGGGAATATTGCCGCCAACTCTTTGACTACCCTTAACTCCAACTGCCGGGAGGCTTTAATGGATGGGGGAAGTTTACACTGTTTACGATTATCAAACCTGCATTGGCGGTGGTTACGTTGCTTGAACGGAACGTCCCGGTTAATTCTTCTACCTCGCCGAGACCGTCGTAGCATGGCACGGGTCTCCATTCGCTTTTTAACCCGCCCAAATGGAAGGATAAGGTGCAATTGTAGCAGGGTACATTTAGCAGACTGGACACCGATACCGGAATACGATTTTCCTGGATCTACTCCGACAGTAATCGGTTGTACTTTCTCTGCCTTGGCGAGAGTGAGTTGAACGTAATAGATGCCCAAGTCCGACCACTTCCCAACTGCTTTGCCTTCTTTGACCCATCGTCTAGCCCTAGATGGTTTAGTGGGCATTAGTGGCTTTCCTTCTTTGCTAACTACTGGAACACGATTCATAGAGATAATCCACTCGTGTAAAATGTTTGCGTCTCTTAAGGCATTGGTCAGGGTGTGTCCTGGAATTACCCAGTCAAGAGAGATTCCTGAACCTACATTTAAGCCAAGCTAGAGAAGCGCTTGGAAGTGATTATCCCTTACCAACTCATGCCCTATTCATGACTTCTTGGTAGGTTATCTCTACCAATCCTCGTCCTCACGAAGTAGGGCGGGGTTCATGAAATGTAACTCTGGGTCTTGCGCCACCCAACCCGCAGGTGCATTGAAGCGAACTTCAAAATGCAGATGAGGTTGGTCAATGTCCGGACTTCCTGTAGTACCAACTGTCCCTAGGGGTGTTCCTGCTTTGATCCGTTGACCCGTTCTCACCGAAAGACGGCTTAAATGAGCATAACGGCTTTGGCGTCCACCTTCGTGATTAATCACGACTAAATTGCCATAGGAGCCCTGTTGACCTGTAAAGGCAACTGTACCGGAATCCACAGCTAGCACAGTGGTTCCAGGTTCTGCCAATAGATCAATACCACTGTGAAACTGAGCTTGTCCATCAGCGTTTTGATGCCAACCGTAATTAAACGCTATGGGTGCTAACGTGGGCAAGGGATAACCGGGAAATCCAGTGTAATTTTCCACGGGTTTGCGATTTGCCAGTACCCAATTCACCCCTGAGACAAATACAACTCCTGGCGGTTGTAGGGAACAGCCATTGACCTCAAATAAAATATCAGCGCGGATACCATAAGCCTCCGCTAAGTCTTGCCAGCTAGCCCCCGCCGGAACTTGCACCCGAATCCCATTAAAGGGAGGAATCAGAATATCTCGACCCATCGGCATGGATTTTCCTGACAAGCTAGGATTGAGTTCTACTAAGGTTTCTGGGATCAGGCTGTATCGTTGAGCAATACTATTCAACGTTTCACCAGGCGCTACTTTATGTTTCTGCAAGCGCGAAAGGGCAGGTGCGGGACAGCTATTTTCAGACGGTGAGGATGATTGTGCCGTTGCCAGATTGGGGATTGGGGCAACCAGGCAAATCACGGTGGAAAAAACAGGAAGCCATCGAGATAAAGTCATAGTTGAGAAGTGTGAAGGATGAATGGCTAATGGTATAGTAAGCGATTCAGCGGCTTTTCTGGGCATGTTTAACCATTCCAAAGAGATTAGTTATCGGTTAGTCTGCCCAATTAAACTTTATTGCACTAAATTATCTGTTACATTTATTATCATATTTCCTAAAAATATAATCATCAACCAAGTTTGAACCAATGATAAAGAAATAACTAAAATTTGATGTTGATTTGGCTAGGATATTGACCCCCATCGCTCAAACTCAATACACTAAAAAAAGCTAAGCTGTCAACTTTAATCATTGACTTAGCCGAAACAGAGGTAATTTCTTAAGGAAAATAGACTCTACTTTCCTCTAAATTCAATCAATCCTGTAATTCACGAATTGTCGTTCTCAAAATAAAAACATGACTGCTAAAATAGTAACCCCTGAACAGCCAATTAACGCCACCTCAGAAACATTCCACCGCAAACTCACTAGCGAAGTTCTCACAGAAGAAAAAAAACAGCCCTGGGTTCAACTCATTTCGACTTTTATAGGCACAGTCTCAGCTTACCTAAATAACCGAGTTACGAACACTGAGCAACTTTTACTCACCGCTGCCTTGATTATTGCCGCACTCACGATTCTAAAACTCGGTTTTGCTGTCCTGAAAGCGATTAATACCATTCCCTTTTTGTCATCGCTTCTAGAAATAATTGGTATTGCTTATGTGAGTTGGTTTATTTGCCGCTATTTGCTCAGTGCTGCCAACCGTCAAGACTTAGCCTTACAAGTTAAGTCTTTTAAGGAACAAATTTTTGGCACGAATCCCTAACTATTTAAATTTCCCGAAAAATTTTCAGCTCATTCCACGCCAAACCATTCGGTGGGATGAGCTTACTATTATCGTATGGTATCGTTTTAAGGGATAACATACGAGTCGTAAGCAACCCCGGTCTAAAGACACGGAGCTTTAGCCAAATAAGTTAAAGCTGTGCTTACCAGCCTAAGTGCTAAGCGCACTACGTTATCGGCAAGTGTTAAAGACCTACCTGCGGATGCGATAGCCAGTTTGCTGCTCT
>NZ_JAVJZI010000160.1:0-4821 GCF_040223135.1 Coleofasciculus sp. G3-WIS-01 | reverse complement strand
GAAATGTAGGAAATGTAGGAAATGTAGGAAATGTAGGAAATGTAGGAAATGTAGGAAATGTAGGAAATGTAGGAAATGTAGGAAATGTAGGAAATGTAGGAAATGTAGGAAATGTAGGAAATGTAGGAAATGTAGGGGTGAAGCATTCGTGCCTAGATGTATCGGATGCACATCAAACCTTGTCCAAGAATGCTTCACCCTGTCCGGATGTATCGGATAAATATTTGCCCTGTCCGGATGTATCGGATAAATATTTGCCCTATCCGGATGTATCGGATGCACATCAAACCTTGTCCAAGAATGTCTCACCTCACCTAGATGAATCAACTGCACAACCCAAGGGGACGAAATCCGGTTCTTTAGGGGCAATCATTCAAAATTTCAAATCAGTCTCAACCCGAAAAATAAATCGCATGAATGGTACTTCTGGGGCAATTATCTGGCAAACCAATTACTACGAACACATTATCCGTGACCAACGATCATTGAATCACATCCGAAACTATATAACCGAAAATCCACAACGATGGACAGAAGATATAGAAAACAGAGGTATATGATATAGAAATAATATCTTTTAGTATTAATTAATTTTTCCCTTTGACCTGCGCGAGTAGACCCAACACGATCGCATCCAGACCCAACCCAGAAAACTGCCGATGAAATAAGAGGGGAAATCTGACCAGGTAAAGGTATTCCCCAATACAACACGACCCAGAAACGTTGCTCGTATTGCCTGCAAAAATGGAGGTTGCCACAGTTGCAGAAACTCCAGAATACAAGTGACAATACATACTCCTACCGCCGTCCATCGGGGTGAAGCTTGGGGGAAGAAAAGTCCAACCAGGAGAATCCAAAAAATCTCATAGGCAAAGCTACCCAGTCGGTCATTTAGCCATTCCGGTGCAGGTGCGTAAAACCGTACCGCATACCCCAAGGGAGCAATTAGGATAATGCTGATCAGCAGGAGAATGCGATATTTCAAAATGTGATGATATTCAGTTGTTCAAGTCAGCTACAGCCATCGCGTTGACTCAGGATTAGCACTCAATTCTAGTTCTGGAAACCCATAAACGACAATGCCTGTATCGGGGTCATTGTCAATATTCACATAACCGGATTTGACTAAATCGTTCAACGTAGCTTCTACCTCCGCAAAACCTCTTCCCGTTTCCACAACCCCCTGAGTCACGGACAATTTACCGCCTCTAAGTTCAGCAGCTTTGACTAATTGTGCAATTAACGAGTCATAGGTTAAAGTATTAGAGCCATGATAAGGCTGAACTAATGTAGGTGACCCAGAAACCGCCGCTTCCCCAGAGATGCGATCGCGCTTCCCATGCTTGAGATAATGTTCCTCTACCATTCCGGGAATTAAAAACAGGTCAACGAATTGACCGACCCCAAATAATCCCCCAGTAACAAACCACAATAATCCTGTGCCAATCTTACCATTGTAGAAACGGTGCAATCCGGCAAATCCAAACAGAAAGCCGAACCACAACAAATAACTCCCTTCACGTCGATTTATATCCATTGCCAATCCTCCTCTAGGTTGGGTGTCATTACCAAAGCGCTCTCTAGGTCACAGGCTGCATCGGCTTAAACTCCAGCGTGATTAACTTAAAAGCCGCCTTAATTTATCCTGTGGTTCTTTCCACGCTTTCTTTTATTATTGCCAAACTTTGAGCGAAACGTTTTGAGTGTTGAGGAAAATAGGGGCGGGTTTCACTATTATCGTTGTCACCCAAGGTTGTAGCACAAGTCAAAGGAGAGGGTGAATGTCAAAGCCTTCTCTCTCTAACCCCCCTTTATACCCCCCTTTATACCCCCCTTTCTTTATACCCCCCTTTCAAAGGGGGGCTAGGGGGGATAGGGGCTAGGGGGGATAGGGGCTAGGGGGGATAGGGGCTAGGGGGGATGGAGAGAGGTTTATCCAGATTCCGACCAAAAGTAAGCCGCACTTTTGCCCCCCCTGCACCTCTCCATTCCTAAATTACTATTCCCACTCAATGGTTCCCGGTGGCTTGGAGGTAATATCGTAAACTACCCGATTCACGCCCTTGACTTCATTCACAATCCGATTAGAAATGAGTTCGAGTAAATCATAAGGAACTCGCGACCAATCCGCCGTCATCCCGTCCTCACTACTGACCAAACGCAGTACGATGGGATAGGCATAGGTGCGCTGATCTCCCATCACCCCAACGCTGCGAATGGGGAGTAAAACAGCAAACGCTTGCCAAAGCTCATGATAAAGTCCGTTTCGGTTAATTTCCTGGCGGACAATCAAATCCGCATCGCGCAGGATATTCAGCCGTTCTGCGGTGACTTCGCCAATAATCCGAATCGCTAATCCGGGTCCTGGGAAGGGATGACGCCTAACAATTTCTTCAGGTAAACCAATTGAACGACCAACTTTGCGGACTTCATCTTTGAAGAGTTTCCGTAAGGGTTCAACCAGCTTAAAGCGCAAGTCTTTGGGTAAACCACCGACATTATGATGACTCTTAATTTTCACCGCCACCCGTTCCCCAGTTTTCGGGTCAACGTTGGTATCCGCTGATTCAATCACATCGGGGTAAAGGGTTCCCTGAGCTAAATAGTCAAACGGACCGAGGATTTTGGATTGTTCTTCAAAGACGCGAATAAACTCATGACCAATCCGGCGACGCTTTTCTTCAGGGTCAGTAATCCCTTCGAGTCGAGCCAGGAAGCGATCGCGGGCGTTAACATATTCTACAGGAATGTGGAATTCGCCCTGAAACAGCTTCAGCAACCGTTCTGGCTCCAGTTTTCGCATGAAGCCTTGATCAATAAACATACAGGTTAATTGGTCGCCAATCGCCTTGTGCAATAAGAAGGCTAAGGTTGAGGAATCCACACCACCGGAAAGAGCGAGCAGTACCCGTTTTTCCCCCACCTTGGCGCGAATTTCGCGAATGGCTTCCTCGACAAAGGCTTCCGTTGTCCAAGTCGGTTCGCAGTCGCAAATGTGGTAAACGAAATTGCGAATTAAGGCGATACCGCCAACCGAATGCACAACTTCTGGGTGAAACTGAACTCCATAGAGCTTCTGCTCATGATGTGCGATCGCGGCGCAAGAGGTATTATCGGTATGGGCAAGAACTTCAAAGCCGTCTGGCAATTCCTCACAGGAATCCCCATGGCTCATCCACATAGTTGAGCTTTCTTCTACGTTCGTCAATAAGTCGGTGGGATCATTAATACGCAGCGAAGCTTTGCCATACTCTCCCCGTTGAGAGCGTATCACTTTCCCACCCAGTTGCTGTACCATTAGCTGCATCCCATAGCAAACTCCCAGTACGGGAATCCCCAGACGCCAAATTTCAGGGTCACACTGGGGCGCTGCGTCATCGTAAACAGAATTCGGACCTCCAGATAGGATAATTCCTTTGGGACTCAGTTGTCGGAGTTGTTCGGCGCTGGTGCGATAGGAGATAACTTCCGAATATACCTGGGTTTCACGGATACGACGAGCGATGAGTTCCGAATATTGAGAGCCAAAGTCCAGAATCACAATCATCTGGCGATGTAATTGGTTTTGTAGAGTGGTTGTGGGTAATGTCTCTACTGGCTGAGATGCGTTTCCTGTTTGTCTAGTCACTACTTTGTCCCGTGAGCGCAATTTGAGTAAGATAAGGGTATATATCGCCGAGCAAGTCTGCTACTGATCAGCGAGAATCTATTGGTTTCAACTGATGGAGCCAAGCTTTATAGATATTCTTACAGTATAAGCGATGGTGCAGGCTCCCTCGTGATTTATCCGAGGGATGAAACCGAGCGATGCGTCTAGTCTAGCAACTTTAGTTGCGAGTGTTAGCCTTTGTGTGATATAATTCTACCATAAGCTCAGCATGGTAAAATGATTGTCTACGAAGGTAAGTTAAAAGGTAAAGAGTATCAGTATAGAAGGCTTGATGAAGCCATCCGTACTGGTCTGTTTATTCGTAATGCTTGCCTTCAGTATTGGGAAAATGGTCATGCCAAAAATCGCAATGACTTGTCTAAGTATTGTGCGATTCTTGGTAAAAGTAAAGAGTTTCCTTGGGCGGGAAAATTAAACTCTCAAGCTCGACAAGCAATGTCAGAGCGTGCCTACGCAGCTATTTCAAGATTTTTTGACAACTGCAAAAAGCAAGTCAAAGGAAAGAAAGGATACCCTAAGTACAAAAAGAATCGTCCTAATCATGGTTCCGTAGAGTATAAAACATCAGGCTGGAAACTATCAGAGAATCGTGACTCAATCACGTTTACTGATGGGTTTAAAGCCGGAACGTTTAAGCTTTATGGAACTCGTGACTTGAACTACTATCAACTGACTCAGATTAAAAGAGTTAGGGTAGTGCGTCGCGCTGATGGATACTATGCTCAATTCTGTATTGACCACGACAGGACTGAAGATAGGACTCCGACAGGTCACAACGTAGGGTTAGACGTTGGCTTAAACCATTTCTATACTGACTCAGATGGTCAAACAGTTGATAATCCGAGATTTCTGAGGAAATCAGACCAAGCACTGAAACGACTTCAAAAGAAAGTGTCTAAGAAGTTTAGAAAAGGTCAACCACAATCTAACAACTACAAAAAGGCTAAACAAAAGTTAGCCAAGAAACACTTGAAAGTCAGTAGGCAGCGTAAAGACTTTGCAGTAAAGACTGCATTGTGCGTAGTCCGGTCTAACGACTTGGTAGCATACGAGGACTTGCAAGTACGAAATATGGTCAAAAACCATCACCTAGCCAAATCGATTTCAGACGCGGCTTGGTCAGAATTTAGATGTTGGCTTGAGTATTTTGG
>NZ_JAVJZI010000159.1:0-30213 GCF_040223135.1 Coleofasciculus sp. G3-WIS-01 | reverse complement strand
CTCTGGAGTTATCTAAATTAGGCTCAATACTTGGTAGTTTTCTACGGGTGTTTGGTTTAAGTATTGCCGCAAGGATAGATAATTGTAAGGTGTGTCGCGGAACTAAGAATCCCCGCACTTATAGGGCGGGGAGTGTCAATTATACCAAATCCGACGACAGGAACCCCCTTTATCCCTTAGCCGATGAAAGCCTGTTGCCTATTGCCTGTTGCCTTGTCTCTACTCATGCACTCGTGGAATCCCTATCCACCTCAATTCGCTGTTCTCGACAAGTCCGCAGGTAAGTAGCATTCAAATCCACAGGCAAGCAAAGTTCACCTCGCAACCACAACGGCATTACAGGTAAGGGACTTGCCACTGCCAAGGCTTCTTGCCAAATGTCCAAACTCACCTGTCCCTGACGCTCCACAACTCGATAAGCGGCGGCGTACAGTTGGGCATTTAGAGGCAACGTTGTGAGGGTTAACTGATCCAATAACGCCTCATGTAAATTTGCATTTCGTCCCGTCACCACATCCACCACGACTAACCCTATCCCTTGCTGTAAATAGGTCTGACACTTAGCGACAAAAGCCTTACGATTCCCTAGTCGATCTTTATTGCTCGGACTCACCAACTCGATGGCTGCCATCAAGGTTGGACCGGCTTCACTACTGAAAATACTCACCTCCACCGCCTCAGTTGTCAGAGAAAAAGGAACCGTTTGCGCGGGTGGCGGAGAAATCCATTGTTGTTGAGAGGAGGTTGGCAGTTGAACCACATTGTCCGATACCAGAGTGGTGGATAACGATAGTTCTTCAAAGGCTGCCACATCAATTTCAATCCCAAATTGAACATTCGGTTCAGCGAAATATCCTTCTGGCAATTGACGGTTTAAATCTGAGGCGATATAAGTTGCCCAGGCATTGTGGAAAGCGTGCCAGTGACGACGAGTACTTAATGGTGGATGAAAGTGATCCAGCAACCCCATAATTATTTGGCTCCTGATTCCAAGATGATCGGCAATGTGGATAATAGACCAAATCCTTCTTTAGCTACCCCCGTTATAACCTAGTCCTTTATTTAACCGAAACAAAAGAAACTGCGTTACCTGTGCTTCATTAAAGTTATCATCACTAACCAATACCAAACTCCGACTCCCATCTGGCAACCGTGAACCCAAGGTCATCCCTTCCAGATTATCTACATAAATTCCCAAGGTACTCAAATCCAGCAGCAATTTTTTCTTCACCGGATCAAGGCGCGAAATATCCCCCTTGAGACTGGCAATATTAGAGGTATCCGTCGCCCCACCCAGCGTTAGTTGATAAATTTGGGCGCTGAGTCCCAACAACCCATAACTCCGTTCTAAACTGAGAAAGTGACCTTCTGTATCTAATGCCACTAATTCCGATAACCCATAATCAATCGTCCCTTTCGGGGCGGGAGCCAGTGGATACAAATGTTCCGCTACCAGCAGGGGTGGGGCAATGTCGCTAATTAAATAATGCAGTAGCCGAATTCGGGGAACGTCATCTGAATCTGGGGGTAAACTATCTTGAATTAAGGCGGATTCAGTGGCTGTAAATAGGCGAAAGGGATCGCCACTGGCTGCCGCTAACGTAACCGGCTCTAAGGTTAAGGCTTCAAAGCCTAAGTTTTCTTGTACGCCACGGGGAAGTTGTTCCTCTTGCGTATTATTATTTGGGAGAAAACGATCAGGAATTCGCAAGCGTTGTAACGGTTGTCCCGTTTGGCGGTCAAACTCTTGAATAACGGGTTCAATTCCCCGACTGGGAACCCCTTCAGTTGAAATAAATACGCCCCCTTTACCCGACAGGGCGATTCCTTCGGGGTCAATGGTTCCTGGGGGATAGGATTTGCCGTTTTCGTCTTTAAGGATGGTTACATCCTCCACGGTGACGGATTCAATGCTAATCTCTCCTGCCGAGTCGCGGTTAATATTCAGCGCCAGGGTGTAAAATCGGGCGGGCGCGAGATTTGACCGATCATCAGACAGTGCCAAAAAACGATCGCGCTCACGATCATAGGATAGAGCGGATAAGCCGCCAACGGGAGTCTCCTCAAACATCATCGGTTTGGCAAGTTGGTATTCCCCTAAAAAGTCTAAGGATAAATCCAGAAACGTCCGCTGTTCGGCGGTTCTGGCGGTTGAGGGACTACAGCTAGTCGTCAACAGAGTCAATAGCGCGATCGCAACGACTAAGAGTCGAGATAATAAAGGGCGAAGGAGCTTGATTTTTAGGAAATTTTGTGTTAAATGCTCAATCATAAGAAATGTCAAAAGTCTTAGGGTAGGGGCTTGCTTGAGCCATCTTGCCCGTTTAGATGGGCAAATTAAATACACAGCCGTTTGAAACTCTAAATTGATTTTAAGCGTCAATGGTCATTACATTAGCAGATAAAGTCAACTAGCCTACCCATAGCTTGACTATGGACAAGGTATCTAGCCGTGAAAGATTGATGATATTTATCAGAAATCGAGATTTAATCCCTGAACTAAAGTTCTCCTCTTAAAGCTAAAACCGTGTTGCATCTTATACAGATTAAAGTAATGAGAAAAGTTCAACTACTCTTTTGCATAGCAACGCTCTGGGTAGGGTTAAGTGGTGGAACATTAGCCCAACCCGCCGAAACAAATCCACCCAATCCTCTAGAACTAGATACCACCGCCGATCCCCTGCTTCCCAATCCTCCCGTAGAACGCCCCTTAAGCCCCTTAGAACGCCGCAGACTGGGTGAAGCCCTAGATCAACTGAATAATCAAGCCGCCGCCGAACTGAGGGCGGGAAATCTAGAAGAGGCGTTTGATATCTGGTATCGAGAAATTCGTTTACGGCGAGTCCTTGGGGGACGATTAGAAGAAGTCAAAACTCTAGGGCGTGTGGGCGAAATTGCCTGGAGTAGGAATGGGAAATCCCAGGTACAGTTGATTACCAAACGCTTAGAAACTATTCAGCAAAACGCTGAGGAAGAAGGAGACTTAGATCCAGAACTTTTAGGCGCATTAGGTCAAGCCTATCAACAGATACGAGTGCCCAGAAAAGCCTTGGCTATCTATGAGCAAATTTTAGCCGATGCTCGTCAACAAGGTGATCGGCAAACTCAAGCCGAAATCTTAGAAACAATCGCCCAACTCCACTTGGCTTGGTTTGACTATCCCCAAGCCGCTGTCATTTATGAAGAATTACTAGCAATAGCCCAAGCAAGGCGCGATCGCGTGGCGGAGGTTAACTATCTACAAGAACTGATCAACATTTATAAGCAATCCCAGAAACCCGAAAACGCCCTGCGGATCAAGGAAAGGTTAGTAGACAATTACCTCAACCAAGAAAACTATACTCAAATCCCCGCCCTGAAAGTTGCCATTGGTGCTGATTACGAAGCCCTGAATCAACCCGAACAAGCCTCTCGAAGCTACCAAGAAGCTTATGCACTCGCTTGGTCATCGCAACAGTTTGCTTATGCCAGTGATGCACTCGAAAAATTAGCCCAACTCTATTTATCTTACGACCAACCCGACTATGCCCTCAAGGTTTACGAAACCTTGATTATTGTGGAGCAACAGTCCTACAATTACTATGGATTGATGCAGGCTTATGATCAAATGGGTCAGATTTATCTCGCCCAAAACAACTATGATCAAGCCTTAGGCGCTTTTCAAAATGGTCTAGTCTTAGCCCAGTCGTTGCAGTATCAAGAAACCTATTTTGCTCGTCAAATCGAGAAAGTTAATCAGGAGGAAACAAGTAATAAGTAATCATTAAAATTTGTGGATAAAGTGGGGTTGGCGAGGGCAGTTGTTTTTATTTTATGTTGCCTTTTCCCCTTAATTAAGCTAATCTATCACTTCATCCGGACAGGTTGAGTTGACATCAGAGTAAAAAATGTTAGTCGTCAAACCCGTCCCGACAGAATGAAAAATAAAAACTTTCTCACTTTCTTGGGGCGGGTTTAATAAGATTAGAACAAAAAAAAAGGATAATCCTTAAACCCGTTCCTACACAATCCAACCTCACAACTATTTTGATTTATGTCTACCAAATGTATCCTGGTCATTGATGATGAACCCAACCTTTGCTTAGTAATCCAAGCTTGCCTCGAAACGATTGGCAATTGGCAAGTGATCACGGCTGAATCTGGGAAGAAGGGACTACACTTAGCCCAAACTGAACAACCTGATGCGATTCTCTTGGACGTGATGATGCCGGATATGGATGGGTTGACCCTATTTAAAGAGTTGCAAAATTCTCCCAGCACTCAAAAAATCCCTGTAATTTTACTCACGGCAAAAGTATTTAACAACGAAATAAGTCAATTTAATCAGTTAGGTATTGCTGGAGTTATTGCTAAACCCTTTGATCCAATGACGTTAACTAAGGAGGTGACTAAAGTTTTAGATTGGTCATAATGTATTGGGTGCATCTCCTTTTGGCAGTAATCCCCGACACCCGATGTTAGAAAAAACCGGCTGATTCGTAGAGACGTCTGAGAACAGCCATAATCCGATCGCCATACTGCAAGTCAGCTGACCAACGTCCGCTCAACTGTTGGACAAGCGGCGCAATCCCACGAGTGACAAAGCGAAACCGGGGACTGACTACTTCTTGTACCAAAGGTTCTAAACTAGCGTAAGCTTTTAATTGTTGAATATGGGCGCGAACTCCTAATCTGGCGCTGGGGAATGTCGCCCCCTCCGGATCACCACCGACTGATCCTAAGCCGCCAAAGTTATTTTGACTAGGTTTCAAATCGCCACCAAAACGGAGGAAGTTCGTTTCCACCATGGCTTGAGCAAAAGCAATATCATAATTAACCCCTTCAATGGCGGCTTCTTCTCGGTAAAGCTTGGGTAAGTCCGGAAACTGAGCGAGGGCGTCTTCATTATTGGCTTTGAGGAACATCATTAACTGCACCTCTGATGTATTGCCATGTGCCATAATTCGGTCAATTTGACCCGGACAAATTTGTAAAATTGAGCGCAAAATTACCGTGCGTGTTGCCGCATCCCAACCGACGGCAATATTATAATCTCGCAATTCAATCGCTTTAACGTAAACCACTCCCCGATATTGGAGACGGCGAATACCTGGAATGGTGGTTAAATCGACACCCAAGCGGTCGGCTAAGTCAATGGGAATATAGGCATTGTTATTAACAATAATGCCTTGCTCTCCATAAGTTTGATTATTAATAGTGATATTAATGGGGGGATAGGTAACATCCGTTCCATTTCCCGGTTCCGTTCCCGAAACCGCCCGACTCCACGCCGCTAGTCCGTCAGCAATCCCTAACGCCATCTCGCGGCGGCGATTTTGAATAATAAAGCGATCCTCTGGATTGGTGAGATAGCCAACCTCCATTAACAGTGAGGGGAGAAAAGTATCGCGGGTAAAGGACAGAAAACCCATCCCTGTCGCCGTATCCGGCTTCGCCCCTCGGTTCGGCAATTGGGGAAGGCGTCGCAGTAGTGCGAGTAGGATCAGTTCAGCATGATTTTTGCGTTCGGTGTTATTGGCGATGTAGTAAGCCGTAGCCCCTCGGACACTGGGATTGGGGGAAGAACCAGCATGAATTTCCTGCGCCACATCCCCAGGACGATAACGAGCATTAATCCATTGGATCGATTCGGCTGAACTCAAGTCATCCGGGACAGAGAGAACCTCAAAGCCACGCGATCGCAACTCTGGGACAATCTGATCCCGCAGCAGAATCATCTGTTGAGCTTCCGTTGTACCGCCTGCGATCGCGCCTAAATCGCGCCCCCCTTGTTCAATTCCTCCGTGTCCGGCAGAAATAAAGATTCGTCCCATTAGTTACTTGTCCTCAGCACTGATTATTCGCACTCACCGCCACTAATCCAGAATAAGGATTTCGGGGTCTTTCGGCTAGTGCTTAACCGTATCAGTTTTGCCTCACCTCCATCCAGAGAGGGAAATGGGATAGAAACGTAGCACACCATCTCTAGAAGCCGGAGATAGTGTTACCATCTTTCATAATTAGGTTAAATCTGGTTTTCATCTAGGCGAGCAGCTATGGCTAAGCGCAAAAAGCACAATCTCCAATGGATCAAAGAAACCCTAGAGCTAAAAGAAGACCACAACTGGACATCCCCGCCTGGACATCGGATCTTCGTAGCAGGGCGAGGAGCATTGCGCTTTGATGTTCCCGAAGATTGGCATTTTGAACCGGATACCAAATCATTTCGGTTTCTGGACAGAAAGCCACCCAACGATGATTGTCGCTTAGAAGCGTCCTATAATCTACTCCCCCCAGGCGATTGGGCTGAATTTCCCTTAGTTTCTTTATTAAAGCGAGTCGTTCGAGATGATGAGCGCAATATAACTGAGAAGGGCGAAATTATTGAACTGAAGCGCCAAACCGCCCGCCTCGTCTGGACTCAATTCAAATTTATTGACCCTCACGAAAACCGCGACGCCTATTCCCGCATCTGTATTGGCTTAGGTTCTGGAGTTCAATGCTTAATTACATTTGACTACTGGGTAGACGATGCAGAGCGCCTGAACCCCGTCTGGGACACAGTAATGGACTCTTTAGTGCTTGGGTTGTTTATCCGCGATCCCAGAACAGGATTTGCCTTCCCCGATTAGCTCTATCCTGGAGATCCCCGACGTAGCATGCTACGTCGGGAACATTGCTCACCTGAATAATTTGTAGGGGCTCTTTTCACTATATCTTTTCGGTTGCAAAAGGGATTTGACGTTTGCTAAGAGTAGAGTGATCCTATATGAGCGCATTATGAATTAGGACAAGTAGAGACGCGCTTTTGAATCGCATCTCTACTTGTCCTAATCGATGTATCGACTGCTATATATTCCCCTTAAGGAATAGCTACAAAGACAAACCAAACCTAAAAAACTTCAACGCTAACGCTTAACCAAACTGCTCCTCAATGTCCAAATTAAACAGCGTTTGCAGCGTCTGCATCGCTTGGCGTCTGGCTTCAATATCCTGCTGCGCCCTTAACTGCACCATCGGATCATGGAGAATTTTATTCACAATTCCCCGTGTCAGCGCTTCGATAATTTCTTGATGTTTATCGGCAAACTCTGAACCCAAGCGGGATAGGGCTTTTTCTAACTCCTGCTCCCGGATAGTTTCAACTTTCTCCCGTAAGCTACTAATTGTACTCACCGTTTCGAGCGATCGCCACCAAACCTCAAAGGCTTCCACCTCTTCTTCCAGTAAGCTTTCCGCTTCCATCGCCATCTGACGGCGGCTTTCGGTATTTTGCGCCACCACCGCTTTTAAGTCGTCCACATTAAAAGCTTGAACCTGTTCGAGTTCATTAACATCGGCATCCACATTACGTGGTACGGAAATATCAAATAGCATTAAGGAGCGACTGGGAGCAAGATGGACTTCCAGTTTAGCGCGATCCAGGATCGGTTCTGTCGCACTGGTACTCGTAAACACCATATCCGACTGCGTAATCACCGCCATCATCTCAGATAGAGGATGTACCGTTAACTGAGCATTCTCAAACTGCTTTGCCAACTCCTGAGCCCGTAGAGTTGAACGATTGACAATGGCAATTGCATCAGCACCTTTAGAAAGCAGGTGTTGTACAAGCAGACGTGACATCTTCCCTGCACCGATAATTGCCACTCGGTAAGCGGCTAAGTTTTGCACTTCCATCTGGGCGAGTTCCACCGCCGCAGAACTAATCGAAACCGCCCCTGTACCAATGCTGGTTTCAGTGCGGACTCGCTTACCTGCGGTAATCGCTTGTTTAAACAGTCGGTTAAGCAGGCGTCCAATTCCCTTGTATTGCTGACCGACTTTATGGGTATGCTTAACTTGAGATAAGATTTGCCCTTCGCCCAGGACTAGACTATCAAGTCCCGCCGCAACGCGCATCAAGTGCATGACTGCATCGTGATGTAACAAAATAAACAAATGGGGGCGTAATTGATGCAAGGGTACATGAGAGTTATCTGAAAGGAACTGACTAACTTCACGAACACCCTTTTCCGTTTCCTTCGCCACAATATAAATTTCCAGGCGATTGCAGGTACTGAGGATCGCCACTTCTTCAACATGGGGGTAGCTACAGAGTTGTTGCATGGCGTCTTCTAGTTGGGCTTCGGGAATGCTCAGTTTTTCCCGTACTTCAACTGGCGCTGTTTTGTGGCTTAAACCTACGACGGCAATATTCATTGTGTTCTCCGAATCTCTATCGTTGGGTTGGGTCAACTATTAGGCTTGTTTTAAAGATAAAGAAAATTGAGAAATTTTTCTGAAAGCTATAGGCAATTGGGCATAGGTTCACAAATTACCCGGGGAATTTACTGCCCTGTCGTACTTGATTCCGATCAAGAATCTGGTCAATCAACGCTAAGCCAGAGTAAGTAGCATTATCATTGCTAATACTCTGGCTTTAACGCTTTTATCTCCTCTCAATGACTGGAATTCAAGGGGGAGAAATCCTGCGAAAATGGATAAATTTACAGTACCTATCGCAGTTGCAGGGTCTTCGGCTGATCAAACAGATGGACAGTATCCACAAATCGAGCCGTCTTCGACTGGGTGGAAATTACCAGGCTTTGAGTCCGCGCTCCCCCGTGGAAGAGTCGTACCCCTTCCATCAAGGTTCCAGGCGTAATACCACAAGCGGCAAATAGCACAGTTTCACCCGAGGCTAGCTCATGAGTATTGTAGACCTTATCGGGCTCGTTAATGCCCATTTCTTTGAGCCGCTCCAGGTTACCCTCTTTGCTCTCACCAATCAAACCCGTCTGTACAACCTCTGGGTCATAGATTAACTGACCTTGGAAATGTCCTCCCAAACAGCGCATCGCGGCGGCGGATATAACGCCTTCGGGTGCTGCACCAATGCCCATCAGAGCATGGATATTTGTCCCCGAAAAGGCACAAGAGAGCGCCGCAGAGACATCTCCGTCACTAATCAGCCGAACTCTGGCGCCTGCCGAGCGGATTTCCTCAATCAGTCCTTTGTGGCGATCGCGCTTCATCACCACAACCACAAGTTCCTCAATGGAGCGATCTAGGCACTCCGAGAGAATTTGCAGGTTTTCTGTTGCCGATTTATTGATATCGACATGATTTTTAGCCGCCGGAGGCGCAGCTAGCTTTTTCATGTAAAAGTCAGGTGCAGCAAACAGCCCCCCTTTCTCAGAAATAGCTAGCACCGCCATTGAACCCGGTTGCCCATAAGCCACCAAGTTTGTCCCTTCACAAGGGTCAACGGCAATATCAACTTCAATGAGTTCATCGGGGTTACAGAAGTTCTTAGCATCCGGCTGGTTACAGATGCCTACTTGTTCACCGATATATAGCATCGGGGCTTCATCTCGCTCCCCTTCTCCAATCACGATGCGACCCCGCATGTGAATGTTGTTCATCCGCTCCCGCATGGCTTCTACTGCCACATGGTCAGCAGTGTTCTTATCACCTTTGCCCATCCATTTGGCAGAAGCAAGGGCTGCCTGTTCGACAACTTCAATAATTTCTAGTCCTAGCGTAGTTTCTAGCACGAAGCTTTTCCTCTCAACTGCTTAGTTTTTCCCTGGTGTTATTTACTGTCCCCAGTCTAAAAGTCTATCAGAGACGGGGATCTCCTCGAAAGAATGTCAAGTATTGGTTTATGTTAAGTTTTGCTAAGACGATCCCAGCATTGGGTTCCCCTGTTTCCCTCTTCCCCAATCCCTAATCCCCAATCACCTCCTCAACTTGGGCAATGATCGTCCGATGACGGGGACTATTCGGTATGATCGTCGGTGGCTGGAATCCTGCCTCCGCGATCGCTTGCTCTATATCCAAGGTAAAATATTCGTCAAAGTAAGGCTCAGTGCTTTTGAATAAAGTAAAAACATACGCTGGCATCGTCCCATACACCTGAGACTGAGGATTCATATCCATCAGGGTAAGATAGCCACCAGGACGTAATAACCGCCGTGCCTCCCGCAGGATTGCCTTTGCCGCCATTTGAGGTAATTCGTGGAATACCAAGAAAATAGAGACTAAATCGAATGAAGTATCAGGTAAACCTGTCGCTTCAGCCGCCCCATGTTTCCAGTTAATTTCTCGATGATGCTGCTGGGAATTGTAGGCGGCGACGGCGAGAAAGTAAGGCGATAAGTCTACACCCGTAATTTTTGCCTGGGGATAAATCCTTTTTAAGCTAAAGGTACTCATCCCGACACCACACCCTAGATCCACAATATCTTGTGGCTCAATAGCGACTTGCTTTTGCACCAACTCATGATAACTCTGTCGCAGCTTAGCGTCTCCTTGGAGTCTATCTTCAGGGTAGAGATTGGCATGAACAGCATAAGCCGCAACTTCTTGTTCAAACGCAGCATCCCACTGGAGATTTCCCTTGTCATAAGCATGGAAGGGACGCAAATAATAATCAGGGTAGGTTAACTGGGGGTTTTGGACTTGATTGAGATAACTATCCCAGTCTAGAGTTCGCAACTCATTAACCTGTTTCGTCCAAGGTACGCCAATTTTTTCAGCTCGTTTCACAATCATCTTACGAGCTTGCTGCTTGGCTAAATTGGCTAAGGGCTTAATGGAAAGGAATCCATTCACCAAGCGTGAGGCTAATCGGGGTGTTGTGTTGACAGCAGTGGTCATGATAGTTCTTAGGGATTATCTGCTTTGGGGATTGACGCATGTACAGAATATCGGCAATGCTACGATATTTCAGCAACACTATGCCACCCATCCCTAAATTGAGTTCAAACTTTCGCCACATATCGATTACGCCCAGAGGCTTTCGCTTGATACAAAGCCAAATCCGCTTCAGCAACTAGCGTAGCTGGTGGAGTATCAGGCTCCGGATACAGACTGGCAACACCCAAACTGAGTGTGACATATTCACTGACGGCTGAAGCCGCATGGGTAATCTTTAAACTATAAACCAAGCTGCGTAATTCTTCAGCCACTAGAGAAGCACCAATCGTGGTGGTATTGGGTAAAACAATAGCAAACTCTTCACCCCCATAACGAGCAACTAAATCCACAGAACGTTTAGCACAAAAACGCAAAGCATCAGCCACCCTTCGCAAACAGGCATCACCGGCTTGATGACCGTAGGTATCATTATATTTTTTGAAAAAATCAATATCACACAGAATCAGAGACAAGGATGACTCTTCTCGAATCATGCGCCACCATTCATCATCAAGGTATTGATCAAACCGCCGTCGATTGGCTACACCCGTCAGTCCATCTAAAGTCGCTAAACGTTGTAACTCTCGATTGGCTTGTTCGAGTTTTTGATAAAGCTGAAATTGTTGAATTAAACGCCGCACTCGTTGACGCAAGACGGCTAAGTGAATCGGTTTGGTGATATAGTCAGTAGCACCCACGGCAAAGGCACGGTCAACGGATTCTGGATCATCGAGATTGGTAATCATTAACACAGGCGTTTGGGAAACTCCCTGTAACCCTTGAGCCTCCAAATGTTCGCTATCGGGTGATGTCTCGTCTTCGTCTGAGAGTTTTTGTAAGTGTTTGCAACAGGTAAAACCATCCATGACCGGCATCAGGGCGTCTAGCATAACTAGATGCGGTTTGAGACGCTGATAGACGTCCAAACCCTGTTCGCCGTTGGTTGCTTCGACAACTTTATAGCCTTCTTTTTCCATGACTCGGCGTAAAAGCTCTCGTATAAACTGGTCATCATCAACCACCAAAATGGTTGGTGGTTCTTCGGGCAAAGAAACTAATTTCATCCTTAAGAATGCTGATATTGCCGTCTTTGGGTCTGTAAAATTGATGCGACCCGTTGATACTCAGACTCTAGCTGGCAAAACTGCGCCAGTGCTCTCACGCGATTACCACCCTTGCTTATCTGTTCTAGCATCTGACGGAACGGGTAGATCCTCCTAGTTCCTAAAATCCCATGACTTCAAGGTGTCAATTTCATCAATCGAGTCTGTATACGTCTGTTGAGGATAGCTGTACCATGAATGCCATTAACCTGAGGCATGTTCCTTGGGATTGATTGATCACCTCCACATCGAGAGAGAGAGTATCTTTCCCTACCATAGCCTGAAGCAATTACCATGTCTCTGGGTGTAATGGCTGAATTGCTGGAGTTTTTGACTAGCTATCGTGAATTTGAAAGGCAGATGCTCTTCAAAGAGTCAGATTCAGCTACCGTCAGATCAAATGTCTGTGGTTAATCGGATACAAAAAATCATCCGTCTTTCGCGGCTGGATACCTTGTCCATACAAAGTATGGGCGGGGTAGTTGACCGTCTCTGTACCGATAGCGCGGTGATGACACAAACCAACCATCAATCCCTGTTCGGGAGTTTGATGCTAGAGCGTCGGTGAGTTGACCAAAATCTGGCAGATGCAATATCTCTATTATTATTGCTTGGTTTTAGCGAGATGATTCAAGTATGTCAATTCTAGCTCTTTTTAAGAGCTTGGTACTCCAAGTCGTTTTTCGGTTTTTCTATTGTAGTTTTCCGGGACTGAACATTGAGCCAACCCTTTTCAGGTAATCGCCGTGCCTTGCTTAAACTCTTCGGACTGACGCTGTTGGCAACCCAATTACCGGCAACGGCAAACCCCTTACCCCTGATTAAACCGCGACGTCTGCATCCGGGCGATACCATAGGATTGATTAGTCCAGCCGGTCTGGTTGACCAAAAGACCGTTGATGAATTTACCCCCGTTTTATCACAACTGGGTTTAAACACAAAGCTTGGGACACATATTTTCAACCAGTACGGCTACCTCGCAGGTCAAGATGCTGAGCGTGCTGCTGATGTGAATGCAATGTTTGCTGATTCCTCTGTCCAGGCTGTGCTAGCAATGGCAGGCGGATGGGGTTGTAATCGAATTTTACCCCTGTTGGACTATCAGCTAATCCGCCAAAATCCAAAAATCATTATCGGCTATAGCGATGTGACTTCGCTGCTGTTAGCGATTTATGCTCACAGCAACCTGATCACATTCCATGGACCCCTAGGAACATCAACCTGGAATTGGTTCTCAATCCAACATCTGCAACGCATCTTGTTTGATGGGGAAGCAATGACGCTGCAAAATCTACTGAGTACTCCTGTAGAAACCATTACCAGAGGTAAGGCAAGGGGGCGCCTGGTGGGGGGAAATTTATCTCTGATTGCGGCGCTGGTGGGGTCAGATTATTTACCCGACTGGGAGCAGACTATTTTGTTTGTGGAAGATATACGAGAAGAGGTTTACCGGATTGATCGTTTGTTAACCCAGCTCAAACTCGCTGGAATTCTCGATCAATTGGCTGGATTTATTTTTGCACAATGTACAAACTGTCCCGCAGGCGACGCTAATGAACCATCGCTGACTTTGCTGCAAGTATTATCTGACCATATTAAACCCTTGGGGATTCCCGCCTGGTATGGTTCGATGATCGGTCATATCCAGGATAAATTTACCGTACCTATCGGTGGCATGGTAGAAATTGATGCGGAGCGAGGAACAATTCGTTTATTAGAACCCGTCGTAATATGATATATAGCAGTTTAGTCCAGATTTAGGTACGTTCTTTTATTCCACGCTGCTGTAAACCGCTGCGCGTCTACATCTGTTGTTTCTGATCCTTTCCCTAACTAAGCCGCCCGTAACGGCAGATGCTTGGACTTATCTGTTAAGAAACCCATTAAGTTGTGCAAAAATGAGTGGCTGACTGGCTGATCTGTCGCTTCTGGATGTAGCGGCGTCGCGATCGCGTCCACGGATTGAGGGCAAGGGGTATGAATCACTAAGGGGACTTCTTCAACCAAACCGACTGTCATTAATCGAAAGGCAATCTGCTGCACAGTTTTTACAGAAAGTCTAAGTTGTTTGGCAATTTCCCTCAGGGAAACAGTACCACTGGTATACTCCCAGACTTGAGATTCTAAGGCGTCTAGAGGATAACGAGGGTATCCTGTAATACTGAGCAACCCCCCATTGGCATCGGGTAATTTATCGCCTAGGGCATTCCAGTTACCCAAGGAACGTAATCCCAGTAAGTTCGCCGCTAGAGTACTCAAACTCAAACCCGTCATTCCCGACATTGGCAGTTTGACTTCATGGTTGAACTTAAAACGACCCGCTTTGAGTTGAAACAAGGTGCAGGTTGGTCGTAAGACTTGGGCTTGGAACAGCCATTTGACTTGTTGCATGGTTAACAACCCTTGTTTTTGCAGGTAGGAACCCAAAGGTTGATCCTGGGGAACTGACTCCCTCAACTGAGCCAACTGATTTCTATCCATCCATTGGCGTTTAGCAATTAACTTAATTAATCCTGGATACTCTAACTGAGAATCAACAGCCACAATTCGACCGCGATAGACCCAGATATAGCAAACACCATTAGGGGTGACAGCGGTAGGAGCATCAGTATTTACAGTCAGCAAACCCGTGTGATGCCCTTTACCAAGGAGCCGAAAAATTTCGGGTAATGAAAAGTCAGTGAGTGAGCCTGTAATGCACATTGTTCTTATGTTGATATCACTTTTGTTATGATGCAAATAGCAGTTAGCGCCTTTAAAGGAAGCCTGTTTATCTTGATCCCAAAAAAAATCTGTAGTTTTTGCTATTCTTAGTTTAATCCCTGATGAAAGTTTCAGACAATTACTTTTTGCTAAGCTGTGTTAAGAAAAAATAAAGTTTATTACATCAGAACTCAGAAGCTTGAGTTTTATAACCCTTCTCACATTTTGCCATAATCAGTCTGCTCTGAGGAGGATTCTTTATCCGTTGCCGTTGATTTAACATCCCACTTAAGACAGATAAATTGAGGTCGTTTAATGGTGTGTCTGTCATTGCCTTTGCTCACGAAGATCAAGAAGATAAAGTTCCAGAAGGGGAATTTTTATTCCTCATCCCACCCCGGAAAGGGCGATTAAGCTACTTGAGGTGTAGGCAGGGTGTGAGGTGTAGGGTGTAGGGAAGGGAACAATTGAACCCCTCTCTACAGAGCCAAAATGATTAAGATAACCCCATTACCCCCAATCAGCGACCACCCCGGCTAAAGGTGGCGTGGTGAGGAATCCCCCGCGCTCTTTAGCCGGGGGAGGATGTCAAACTCACCTTCCCTACCTGGCGCTCATCGCCAATTAGCTCACAGCAACTGTCGATGGCGTATCGAGTAGTTTTGTGCCACATTCACAACAGCATTTATGAGTCACTGGATTTTCTGTTCCACAGTTAGAACAAGTCACCATACTGGGTGAAATCTGCCCTGGGTTGGGAGAATGCAAACCCATCATGTCGCTATTGGTATGACCGGGAGCAACCATGGGATAACAGTCTTCATTGCGGGTAACACGCACGTCTACAAGCACTGGACCGTCATGAGCAAGCATTTGGGCGATCGCATCGGGTAAAGCATGACGTTCAGTTACCTTAATTGCCTTGATCCCATACACCTGAGCCAGATTAACAAACTCCGGTGTGCCGACTTCCAGATTCGTCGCTTCATAGCGGTCGTCATAGAACAAATGCTGCCATTGGCGCACCATTCCCAGCCAACCATTGTTGAGGATGACAATCTTTACACCAATGCTGTACTGGGCAATTGTACCCAGTTCCTGCATATTCATCTGGAAGCTACCATCGCCGCTAATACAAATCACCGGTTCGGAGGGTAGAGCAACTTTTACACCCACAGCCGCAGGCAAGCCAAACCCCATTGTGCCTAAACCGCCACTGGAAATCCAGTGACGGGGCTTATTTTTCAGGAATTGAGCCGCCCACATTTGGTGTTGACCGACGTCGGTGGTGTAGTAAGCCTGGGGGGATTGACGAGCAACTTCCACAATCACTTCTTGGGGCGAGAGATTCTCCTGGGGATGGGGCTGATCTAAGGGATACTCATTCTGCCACTGTTGAATGCGATCGCGCCAGGGTTGGGTTTGGTTGAGATCAATGCCATTCCCCAGTTCCTGAGAGCGTCGCAACAGGTCAATTAACACTTGCCGCACGTCACCAACAATGGGTACATCAGTGTTCCGGTTTTTCCCCACTTCCGCCGGATCAATATCGATGTGAATCACCTTCGCATCGACGGCAAACTGTTTCGGCAAACTCGCCACCCGGTCATCAAAGCGGGCGCCCAAGGCAATTAACACATCACATTCACTCACCGCAAAATTCGCATAAGCGGTGCCGTGCATCCCTAGCATACCCAAAGCCAGGGGATGGGACTCATCAAAGGCTCCCTTGCCCATCAGAGTGGTTGTCACCGGAATTTGGAAATGCTCCGCTAGTTCCAGAAGTTCCCCATGGGCACCCGCCGCGATCGCACCGCCGCCCACATAGAGTAACGGTTTCTTCGCCGCCCAGATCAAATCCAGTGCCTTGTTAATTTGGTTAGAATTCCCTTTCACCGTGGGACGGTATCCCGGTAGCTTTATGGTACCTGGTTCAACGGGAACGTAATCAAATAGTTCAATTCCCACATCTTTAGGAATATCAATCAACACAGGTCCGGGTCTACCTGTACTCGCGATGTGAAACGCTTCCGCCACAATCCGAGGAATATCACGAGCATCATTGACCAAATAGGAATGCTTGACAATTGGCAGCGTAATGCCGAAAATGTCAATTTCCTGGAATCCATCCGTACCGATTGCCCCACGGGGCACCTGTCCCGTAATGGCAACCATCGGCACAGAGTCCAGGCTCGCCGTGGCTAAACCCGTGACCAAATTCGTGGCTCCAGGTCCTGAGGTTGCTAAACAGACGCCAACTTTACCCGTCGCCCGGGCATACCCGTCAGCCGCATGGGCAGCACCTTGTTCGTGTCGCACGAGAATATGTTGGAGTTCGCCTGTGGCTTCCGCTTGGTATATTTCATCGTAAATCGGTAGATTAGCACCACCCGGATAGCCGAAAATGTGCTTCACACCATGGCGCTTTAAACTATCAATCAGGGCAAAAGCGCCGGATACACGCCTGACTCTCACAGTTTCAGATTGCACAGCTAGTGCCTCCAGTTAGTCCAACAATTACATAAGGAACGTTACTAATGAGTGCTAACCCAAATCTGGGTAAGCTTTTTGCTAATTTCGATACATCTTAGAGTTTGAGTCAATGAGTAGACTTTATTTGAAAGACGATTTTAATTTTTAATTAAAGAATGAACTTTGAGCAAAAATTTTATATTTTTTTAATTTCCTCAAATTTAGAGGGGATTACGAGAACTGGATTTAAGTTATAATTAGCTCACCAAGTCTGTCTTTTGAGCATCTGTTTTATGTCTGCTTCTAGTATTTGAAAGGCAGACAGACTCCGCAGTGGCGAAAAGTCATCGATAAGTTCAGCAATTCGTTGAATCTTCTCTCGCTCTCTGGAGCGGAATTTCTTTGGTCGCCGACCTGTCAACCCACTTGCTTGACGCAGAAGTTGACAAAGATCTTGTTTTGGATCAGGTAACTCCTCACATTTAGAGAGGTTTGGCAAATTTAAAGGTTGCTTTCCTCTGGGATTTTATGCCGCCTTGCGTATGGCAGCTTTATCAAATAATAACCAAGCTTCTGTCATCCGCACAGGTACAACACAGATAATCGGCACAGAAACTGATTCCCTGATACCCTCAACGGATTTTTGAATTTCAGCAACTCGTTTCTCACGAGGCTCTTTTTCGGCATCCCTGTGTACAAATAAAAGGTCGCAAGGGTAAAGATTAAAACTAAATTTAATTCTCTCTGAGTGATTCAGTGGTTGCTGGGGTAAGCGCCGAAAATCAGCCCACTGGGACTGGATAGCACATTCAACTCCATGTAATCGCAATAACCAAGTCAGGATAGGTAGTAGTGCTTTGTCGGAACTTCCATCAGATAGTAATGTGTATCGCAGTTCCTTCATACAAATTCTTTGGGGAAGCCTAAAATTAGAGGTTGAATGTCTTCTCTATCCAAAACTCTGCGTTTTTTAGACGGGGTAGGTTTTAAAGATGGGTCGGTTGCCACTTGTCCATTACCATTTAGCTCTGGTTGTTCTGGAGGAACTGGATTTAAGTACGCGAGAAGTGTACCTAAAGGAACAGTGCTGATCGTTTCGGTTTCCGCAACTTTCAGGTGTCGCCAAGTATTCGGTAAACAACTAAAACGTACCCCTTTAAACCATTGTCCTGACGGTGCTTTTTCTTCCTTCAACTCAGCAACCAAAAGACTATCTTCTGGGACTTGCTGTACAACGGCTGGCGAGTGGGTATTGATGATTACTTGGCGTAGGGGATTGTCCTGATCAACAGGTTCTTCAACATCCGTAGCGATGTCTTGTAGGAGTTCGAGGATCTTCGGGATACGCTCTGGATGAATACCATTTTCAGGTTCCTCTAAGCACAATAAACCTTGAGCTTCTGGGTCTAATTCCAGTACCGCTAACGCCAAAAAGCGCATTGTTCCATCTGAGAGCGATCGCGCCGGATGGGTTGTACCATCTCTAGTTGTAACCATTAATGTGAGCAGTTCGCGACGATCATCCCGCTCTATTCCCACGGCATCAACATCATCTAATAATTGTGCTAAACGACCTGCAACTTGAGCATAAACCTGTGCTTCGGCTTCCTGTTCAGATTTGCGGAGATTTTTTTTCAACCGTGCTAGATGATATAGGGTTGAAGCCAGATGAGAGCCATCTGTTCCTAATTTTGTCGGCGCCGTAAATTCGTCGGGTTGTCGTAAAGAAGAAGGTTCTAGCTGTAGTAACTGCCAAGATTGCATTTCCCGACGTGCCAGTAGTGCTGTTGGGCTTTCGGCTGCATTGGTCACAGACAGTACAGTTCGAGGGAGATTAACGGCTGAGCGAGCTAAGGCTCTACCGCTGGCTCCGCCGTCTTGATGAAGTTTAATCACTCGATTTGTCCCCTCCTTTGCTGTAGAAATAAAATAAGGGACTCGGCGCTGTCCTTTCACAGCAGACTTGCGCCAAGTTTTCGCCTTGTGATTAAATAGCAAATGTTTAGAGGCATCACCAAGATTAATATGAACTAACTCTTCTTTAAGCAGTTCCAGTGATCCTAGTGAGCGGAGACTATCATCTTGTCGATAAGCTAACTCTATAGAGTAGCGAAGAAAGGTAATGCTAGCTTTGGCAGTTTGTCCTAAATCATCAACGCCTTCACCTGGCACAATCATCTCAGCTTCAAATGACATCTGTGGAGCATAGTCATTGCCAATCCGATGAAACAGACTACGGACATCTCCTGTCCTACCTCCCTCATCTCGAACAGATAAAGCGGCTTCAATTAGAGGAAGATCAGCCAAGGCTGACAGAAACCTGATCGCATCAAACAAGTTAGATTTACCTACGCCATTTGCACCCGCTACACAGGTAAATGAACCAAAGCGGATATCTACATTAACAAGGTTTTTAAAACCAGAAACTTTTAGCCTGGTTAGCATGATATTAACCCTATACAGTTTTTTTGAAGCTGTTATATCCTAATCATCAAGTTGCATACACCTGATTGATCTTAACTCATATCCTTCATCCATTTCAATAAATATAAGTTGGTTGATAATCCGTAACGCTTCCTGATTGCCTTGCTATGGTTTTTAGTAGGGGTGAATTGAGCAACTATAGAGTGAAAAAAGTAGAATGAAACATATCCTGACAAGCTCACCACTTTTTCATCCCCTACCCTAACCACCCTGAGAAAGGATTGCTATAGTACAGAAAGAATAAATATCGGCGTCAGGGGACAAACCAGGTGATACCGTTAACAGACCTTAAAGCCTTAATTCAACAAACTGAAGCAAAAGGGGGAAGCCAAGACCCAAGTCTGGCGAACTTGTATGCTCAACTCGGACAACTCTACCAAAGCCGACTGGAAAATGGAGAATTTGAGGATTACCAGCACGAACTTGCCCTCGCCGTTGAATATTTCCGCAAAGCGGTTGACCTGCAACGACGATTTGATTTAGAAACTGACTTAGCTGCAACCCTGAATCATCTGGCGGAACTCTATAGAACCCATGGACGCTACGATCAAGCTGAACCGCTTTATCTCCAAGCCTTAGACTTAAGGAAACGTAACTTAGGAGAGAACCATGCCGATGTTGCCACCAGCCTGAATAACCTAGCACGACTCTACCACTCTCAGGGACAATATCCCCAAGCCGAACCGCTTTATCTTCAAGCTTTGGACTTAAGGAAACGTAACTTAGGAGAGAACCATCCCGATATCGCCATCAGCTTCAATGATCTCGCCGCCCTCTACTTCTTTCAAGGACGTTACAACGAAGCCGAATCTCTTTATCTGCAAGCTTTGGAACTGAGGAAACGTACCTTAGGAGAGAACCATGCCGATGTTGCCACCAGTCTTAACAATCTAGCGTTACTTTACTTCTTGCTCAGACGCTATGACCAAGCCAAACCGCTTTATCTGCAAGCCTTGGAACTGAGGAAACGCTTATTGGGAAGAAACCATCCCGATGTCGCCACCAGCCTAAATAATTTAGCCGAACTTTACAGAACCCAAGGACAATACAACCAAGCCGAACCCCTCTATCTGCAAGCCTTGGAGGTGATGAGACGCTTACTGGGGGATGAACATCCCGATGTGGCGACTAATATTAACAATCTAGCTGCACTCTATTTCTTCCAAGAACGCTACGACGAAGCCGAACCCCTCTATCTACAAGCCTGGGAAATCAGGAAACGCTTATTCGGTGATAATCATCCCGATGTAGCACAAAGCCTCAACAACTTAGCCGGACTCTACTTCTCTCAGGGACGTCAGGGTGAAGCCGAACCTCTCTATCGCCAAGCCTTGGAAATCTGGCAACGCTTATTGGGCGATAATCATCCGGATATAGCCACGAACCTGAATAACTTAGCATTACTCCACCACTCCCAAGGACGCTACGAGCAAGCCGAACCCCTCTATCGCCAAGCTTTGGACTTAAGGAAACGTTTATTCGGCGCGAACCATCCCGATGTAGTGACCAGCTTAAATAACTTAGCGTTGCTCTACCATTATCAAGGACGCTACGAACAAGCCGAACCCCTCTATGTGGAAGTATTGGATGTGGGTAAACAGTTCTTGGGAGACGAGCATCCGGATGTGTTAACCAGCCTGAATAATTTGGCAGCACTCTATAAAAATCTAGCCGAACTCTACTCCACTCAGGGACGCTACGACGAAGCCGAACCCCTCTATCTGAAAGCTTTAGATTTGCGGAAACGTTTGCTGGGAGATGAGCATCCCGATGTGGCACAAAATCTGAATAATTTGGCAATACTCTATTTCTTTCAGGGACATCACGATAAAGCCAAAGACTTCTATTCGCAAGCCTGGGAGTTAGGAAAACGCTGGCTAGGGGATGAGCATCCCGATGTGGCACAAAATCTAAAGAATTTGGCAGGACTTTACTGTTCTCAAGGAGCATATCAGCAAGCCGAACCCCTGTATATCCAGGCGTTGGCAATTTGTGAAGAACGACTCGGTGTTAATCATCCGACTACAGTGACAATCCGGAAAAATCTAGATGATCTTCGTACCGCGATGGGATAATAAGCTCTCATGCATTGAAATGGGGTATGAGTAGCCAGCAAGATGCTCGCACACCAAGGATGAGAGCCATTATTGACATCGACAGATAGCGAAAGAAAATGTACTCTATAGAAGTGGGTGTGACTACAAACCGCTCCGAATCAGGGATAAATCTTGTCGAATGTGCTTAGGATTGATTCGGATTAACACGATTCAAAATAACTTTGTCATTTTTTTAGCTTTCTTCGCCGGAAGCCCCAGCACAACCACCTGTACCCAGGTTGGCGTTGGGATGGATAGGCGGATAGCCGGAGGTACGGAGGCTATCAAATCACTATACATTGAGTATACTGTTTTATAGGTCGATAAACGAGAGGTAACCTTAATGAGAACAGATCACCAGTATCGATTGCGTCCAACAAAACAACAAGTTATTCAGCTAGACAAATGGCTGTCAATGTTGTGCGCTCAGTACAACTACTTGCTGGCTGATAGGTTCAATTGGTACGAACAAAACCGTTCTCCTGTTAATGCTTGTCCTCTTGTTTGTCACCTGCCAGAATTACGAGACAACCCCGACTATTATTCTCAAAAGAAAACTTTACCTCAACTCAAAAAAACTCATCCTTGGTACGGCGAGATATATTCTCAAGTTCTTCAGGATGTAGTTAAACGGGTAAAGTTGGCATTTGACCGATTCTTGAAGGGTGATAGCACTGGTAAGCGTAGTGGTAAACCGAGATTTAAGGCTCGGAATCGTTACAGGACGTTTACCTATCCTCAGATGAAAGATGGGTGCTGGCAAGGTAATCTGATTAACTTGCCAATGTTTGGTAGAGTTAAGGTTGTCTTACATCGTCCTATCCCTGATGGGTTCAAAATCAAGACAGCATCTGTCACCAAGAAAGCCGATGGTTACTACCTGACGCTTTCCTTAGAAGATAAAAATGTCCCAGAAATTAAGCCTGATTTCAACCCAGATAAAATCACTGGGATTGATATGGGTTTAAAAGAGTTTTTGACGACTTCAGAGGGTAAAACTGTAGCCATTCCTCAACATTACCGCAAAGCACAAAAACGCCTGCGGGTTATCCAGAAACGGGTATCACGCCGCCAGAAAGGGAGTAATAGTAGACTTAAAGCCATCAAGCAACTAGGAAAACAACATAAAAAAGTTGCTGACAAGAGAAAAGATTTTCATTTCAAGACAGCTAATTGGCTGTTATCTAAATATGATGTAATCGCTCACGAAGAATTGAACGTCAAGGGTCTAGCCCGTACCCGATTGGCTAAATCTGTGCTTTTTAGAGTATGGCAATCGTAAAAACTGATGTGAGGTTCACCAGATCGTTCAAGAGCGATTACAAGATTGGAGGTTAATTTCATGATGACGGAGTTGTCTGACCCGACGGTTCATAATGAAACAAGTTATGGCGATTTGCTGAGGTTGATTCGAGCAAGTCAAGGTAAGTTGAGTGTGATTGTGGCAGTTTGTGATCATATTCATTACCGCAACCAACTGATTGAACGCTATGAAACGGAACTCGCCGCCTCTGTGCGATCGCATCGCGTCACGTTGGTTAAGGATGACCCGACTCTAAGCCGCGCCATTACTGAAGTTGTCCAAACCGATGAGGATTTACGTCAGGGAGGGAACGCCGTTGTCACCGTGACGGGTGTCCAAAAACTTCTCTGGCTCAAATTCGACGCCCCACGTTCAGAACAGGAAATTTTTTTCGCCTCTCTACCAGAAACCCCAGACGCATTATCAGCCTTTGCTTTTCCGATTGTCCTGTGGCTAACTCACCAACTAGAAAGTCAGCTTAGTCAAAATGCCCCAGATTTCCAAAATTGGTGTCAAGGTGTCTTTCACTTTCACTCCAAAAAAACAGCCGCTATTCCCATTCAAGATATTGAGCCATTCCGCCATCTTATAGAAGAAAGCGACGCTTGGGATCAAAACGTATCCGTTTTTCCAGTCGCAGATCTCAACCCATTGATCGAGTACACCAAAGCCAAACGCGGCGTCAATGACCCGGATTTGGCAACCTTATATGCTCAAGTTGGACAACTTTATCAACGACGCTTAGAACAGGGTGAATCTCTGGATTATCCCCAAGAACAAGGATTAGCGGTTGAGTATTTGAGTCAAGCAATTGAGCGACAAAAAGAACTTGGAACAGAAACAATCTTAGCCCAAACACTGAATAGTTTAGCCGAACTCTACAGAATTCAAGGACGCTACCGGGAAGCTGAACCCCTTTATTTAGAAGCCTTAGAACTCAGACAACGCTTATTGGGCAATGATCATCCTGATGTCGCCACTAGTCTCAACAACTTAGCAAAACTGTACCAGGCTCAAGGACAGTACGCCCAAGCCGAACCCCTGTATCTGCAAGCTTTGGACTTGAGGAAACGTAACTTGGGCGATGACCATCCCGATATCGCTCATAGTCTCAATGATTTAGCCACCCTTTATTTCTGTCAAGGACGCTACGAAGACGCCGAACCCCTGTATCTGCAAGCTTTGGACTTGAGGAAACGTAACTTAAGCGATGACCCTCTAGATGTGACAATCAGTCTCAGCAATCTAGGCTTACTCTATCATTATCAAAGACGCTACGAAGATGCCGAACCCCTTTATCTTCAAGCATTAGACATCGAAAAACGCTTCCTGGGCGAGGATCATCCGGATGTCGCCACAACCCTGAACAATCTCGCCGCCCTTTATAAATCCCAAGGACGCGACGAAGAGGCTGAACCCCTTTATCTCCAAGCCTTGGACTTGCAAAAACGTTTATTGGGAGAGAATCATCCCGATGTCGCCACTAACCTCAACAATTTAGCTGCTCTCTACTTCTCTCAAGGACGGTACGAGAAAGCCGAACCCCTCTATCTCCAAGCATTAGACATCAGAAAACGCTTATTAGGAGAAAACCATCCGGATGTAGCACAAAGCTTAAATAATTTGGCAGGACTTTACTTCTCTAAAGGACCCAATAACAAAACCGAATCGTTTTATTTGGAAGCTCTAAATATTCGGAAACGATTATTAGGAGAAAATCATCCAGATGTGGCAACTAGCATGAACAATTTAGCACTACTCTATCATTATCAGGGACACTACGACAAAGCCGAACCCCTCTATCTACAAGCCTTAAATTTGAGAAAACGTTTACTGGGAGACATCCATCCCGATGTAGTAACCAGTATGAATAATTTGGCATTACTCTATCATTATCAAGGACGCTACGAGCAAGCCGAACCCCTTTATCTCCAAGTTTTAGAACTCGGTAAACGCTTATGGGGAGAAGATCATCCAGATGTCGCGCTCAGTTTAAACAATTTGGCAGCCCTCTATAAGTCTCAAGGACGGTATGAACAAGCGAATTACTTAACTTCCAAGCTATGGAATTGAAGAACGGTTGATTGGAAGATAAGGGGGACAAGGAAGACAAGGCAGATTAAAATAGACGGTTGCGATCGCACGCCCTATAATTGCCAAGGAGACTCAGGATAAACAGACATGCTTGCCAGGGTTTGGAGTGCTTCGCTAGTCGGCATTGATGCGGTGAAAGTCGGTGTTGAAGTCGATGTGTCGGGCGGACTACCGGGAATTGTCGTCGTGGGATTACCCGATACCGCCGTTCAAGAATCGCGAGAACGGGTGAGGGCGGCGTTAAAAAATGCCGGGTTTGTTTTCCCGATGCGGAAAATCGTGATTAATCTCACCCCCGCCGACTTACGCAAAGAAGGACCCAGCTTTGATTTACCTATCAGCATCGGCATTCTCGCCGCCTCGCAGCAAGTCAATCCTGAATTATTAGGGGATTATCTATTTTTGGGCGAAGTCTCCCTCGATGGCAATTTACGCCCCGTTGCTGGAGTCTTACCCATCGCCGCTGCCGCCCAAAGTTTGGGGATTTCTGGGTTAGTCGTACCCGCCGATAATGCCCAAGAAGCCGCCGTGGTGCGTGGACTCGCGGTTTACGGATTCCAACATCTAGCTGATGTGGCGGATTTTTTGAACCAACCCGAACGCTATTCCCCGGTAACGATGGATGAAGTACCCAAATCATCCCCCTCTCAGTTTACGGGCGGAAATTTAAACGAAGTCAAAGGTCAATCCCATGCCCGTCGGGCTTTAGAAATTGCCGCAGCAGGTGGTCATAATTTAATTTTCGTCGGTCCACCGGGAAGCGGCAAAACCATGCTGGCGCGACGATTACCAGGAATTTTACCGCCCTTAAGTTTTGAAGAAGCCCTAGAAGTCACCCAAATTTATTCCGTAGCTGGATTACTCAAAGATAAAGGTAGATTAATTCGATATCGCCCCTTCCGCAGTCCCCACCATTCTGCATCGGGTCCATCATTAGTTGGAGGTGGAAGTTTTCCTCGTCCCGGAGAAATTTCCTTAGCGCACCGAGGTGTATTATTTTTAGATGAATTAACCGAATTTAAACGCAATGTGCTGGAATTTTTGCGCCAACCCTTAGAAGATGGTTATGTGACCATTTCTCGAACTCGACAGTCCGTCCTGTTTCCGGCACAATTTACCTTAGTTGCTAGCACTAATCCCTGTCCCTGTGGTTACTTTGGCGATACCCTGCAACCCTGCACCTGTTCAGCGCGACAACGGGAGAACTATTGGGCAAAACTTTCGGGTCCATTAATGGATCGAATAGATTTACAAGTGGCTGTGAATCGTCTTAAACCCGAAGAAATTACCCGACAACCCCAAAGCGAGGCGTCAGAAGCGGTACGGGAGAGAGTAAAGGTAGCCCGCTCGCGCGCCCGTGATCGATTCCACTCAGAACCCTCACTGCGCTGTAATTCCCAGCTGCAAAGTAGTCATCTGAGAAAATGGTGTCATTTAGAGGATAGTAGTCGCAATTTATTAGAAGGGGCAATTCGCAAACTCGGACTATCTGCCCGGGCAAGCGATCGCATCCTCAAAGTCGCCCGCACAATTGCCGATTTATCGGGGGCTGAGAATCTGCAAACGCCACACATTGCCGAAGCTATCCAATATCGCACCATTGATCGTATGCATTGACACTGATTACACCGATTGAACAAAAGTTGATCCCCAACTAGATTACTCCTAAAAAAAGAGGGAAGAGTGTCTTTTTCTCTTCCCCCTTGCTTATTCTGTTGTTCGGCTTTTCCGCTTTCTTTCAACTTTTTGAGCAACATTTGCCGCTGCTTCTTCAGTTGTCTGGCTCTGGCGGAACCGCCTTTGCCTTTATCATTTCGCCCTTGACGGCGAGGAGACTCCCAACTCTTGAGTCGTTGTGTCATCTGTACCACCGAATCGCGAGGGGCTACGGCTTCAACCGAAACGAAGTGGAGGTAAGCCTTTGGGGGAGAGCGGGAAATGCCAACGCTAAACGCCCTAAGTATTTCCCATATTCCCGCTATGTGGCATGATAGTAATCATGAAACAAGTTCTCACGATAGTCGTAAAGCTTCAACTGTCTCCTGAACAGGTTGTCAAATTAGAGGCGACCCTTCAGGCGGAGAGCGGATGCTTGCAACTACGTGAACGAACATACCAATCCAAAGCTGACCAACAAGATTGCTATCCAATCGCTGACTTATCAAACCATTAAAAGTCAGTTTAACCTGGTAGCAAATATGGCGATCAGGGTTTGTGCCAGGGTAGCAGCTAACCGGAAAACAGCTAAGCAAAAAGGCAAACCTGTCAAGGGTTTTGTGCCAAGCAGCATGGATTGTGACAAGGACTTGTTTCGACTTCGTGAACACGACTGGACGGTAAGTATCGCTACTGTTCAGGGCAGAGAGCGAGTTAAGTTCAAACCAGGTAACTACCAGAAAGGAAAACTCAAAGGGAGGAAGCCGACCTCAGCACAACTATGCAAGCATCGCGATGGTCAGTTCTATCTGCATGTTCAGATTAAGGACACCCCTCCCGATCCCCAAAATGCCGATAAGGTAATTGGGATTGACTTGGGGCGTCGCGACATTGCCGTCACTTCGGAGGATAAAAAGTGGGACGGCAAACATATCCAGTCGGTGCGAGATAAATTCTCCAAAACTAGAGCATCTCTCCAGCAAAAAGCCTCGAAAGGTACGAGAACAACTCGGCGTAGGTGTCGAGAAGTTTTGAAACGGCTGTCGGGGAGGGAGAGACGCTACCAGCAGTGGCTCAACCATAATATTTCTAAGTCAGTGGTCAAACGGGCAGTTGAGTTAAGTGCCTCAATTGCTATAGAAGACTTAACAGGCATAAGGGAAAGAACCAACCAGCAACCTAGGAACAAGACAGAACGTAGACGCTCAAATTCATGGGCATTCTATCAACTGCGGATGTTCATTGAGTACAAAGCTGTTGGTGCTGGTGTTCAAGTTATCCCTATCTCCCCTGCTTATACTTCCCAGGTATGTCACAAGTGTCTACACATTCATCCGGTAAAAGGAAAGTCTTACCGTAGTGGCAAGACTTTTAAATGTGGACATTGTGGTTGGCATGGGGATGCCGACTTTAATGGAGCCAATAATATTGCACTTGTGGGGCTGTCTATAAACCAGCCTGGAGGCACGGGGTTGTCGTGCAAGCTAAGCCGAACTGTTGAATATGTTCAGCAAAGCTTGTTTGATGACTTCAGGGCTACTGAAAACCCAGACCGAGCGCGATAGCAGGTCTGGGTAGTTTATCTCTCAATCTGAATGGGCGGAGAGAGACTCGAACTCTCACAACCAGAGGTCGCCACATTTTGAGTGTGGTGCGTCTACCAATTTCGCCATCCGCCCTTGGATGTAACCTTTTCATTATACCCGATCGATGTCGGTTGTAGCAAGGACTGATAAGCTTGAGAACTTGCCCATTTATCGATTTCCCGCGCCCGTAACACTGGAACGGGGTGGGTTAACTGGGCAGTTTGAGCGGATTTGAGCAGTTCTCCCAGTTCCGAATTGCTGATATCATCATAGGCTCTGGCTTGGGCGATAAAGGCATCGAGGTTCAGTTGGGGAGCTAGGGTGGGTGAACCGCCAGCGAGTTTCATCAGCACCGACATCACCACTGTGGGATTCTGAGTTGCCAGCAGCGCGGCGCGATCGCAGGAAAACTCAGCACACCTTAACCACTCCAGCATCTGTTCCTGAAGGCTTTGGGCAATCACAGCCCCCCAATTCGGCAGCAAAGATGCCGCTAAGATCATAATGTTGAGCGGTGTCAGATAAACCCCATGCTCGCACTTGAGATGTCCCAGTTCGTGAGCTATCACCGCCTGAATTTCTTCTGGAGTCAGCATATCGATTAAAGCGGTGTGCAGGACGATAAATGGCTGCTTACCCCGCATGGCAAAGGTATAAGCATTTGGCACGGGATGCTGCTGCACGTATAATTGAGGGGGTTCTAAGTCCAGGGTTTTGCATGCGTCTAGCAGCAACTGATGCAGGTGCGGTAGCTGATTTTCTCCCACCAAAACACTGGCAGCAATATTATTTAGGTAAAAGAATTGTTCCGCCAACGGTCCAAGGAGATTTCGCACCATCAAGTCTAGTCCGGGGAACTGCTTCAAGGCTTGGGTGGCTTGGAAATCAAGAGGATGACGGAACTGGTCTGCCTTTAGACCAACTAACGGCGTTTGGGTCATGGGTTATTGGTCGTGGGTTATTGGTCATGAGTCATTGGTCATTGGTTGATCCTAATGACTTCCTCTAGTGTATCGAGAAGCTGAGCCGACAATTGATGTGCCATGGAACGTCTGGAACATGACCGTTAAGGGCGATTACACTAGCCGAAGGGAGGATTCACCGGAAAACGAGGTTGGTAAGGGGAAAACTGGAAGCCTCTATCATTTAGGTAGGGGGAAGAAAGCTTCTGAACGGAGACTTCAAGAGTCCTAGTCTGGTCATGTAGACTTGTAGGAAATATTCGAGCGTAGCAAGAATAAAGTCTTACCAGCCTCTGCTTTTAAGCAGTGGGTTCATGACCCCTCAGATAGCCATTGTTTAACCCGCTTTAAACTGTCCCAGTCTGGCTTTCTATTCAATCCATCCTCAATACTCTCAAAGACATCCTGACGAACTTGAGACTCCGTCGCCATCATCTGCTTAACGATGTCGATGTGTTGACGCACTCCCTTTTGGCCCGTTTCCAACATCGCCACCGCTAGGTTTACTCGGGCTTGGGGCGCATTGGCATCAATTTTAGTCCCCTTGAGCGCTACTTTATATGCCCGTTCCGCTTGGTCATCCAGCAAATACAACCAAGCCAGACAACTCCAAGCGGCGGCGTTTTTCGGGAAGCGATCGCACAGTTGTTTAAATACAGGAATCAGGGAATCGGGTCCTTCACCCGCGTTGTAGCGTTCTAAGCCACTCTCAAACAGAGAATTAACAGTTTCGGTCATAGATTCAATTTCAGGTTTAGACCAACTTACGTTCTAACATTTGACACTCTCCGCCCTATAAGGACGGAGATTCTTCTTTCATAGACCCGACTTGCTCTCTCCAGGATTTCTCCAATCAAAGTAGAGGTCCAGTCTCCAGAAGCGTTCGGATTTAACATCACTGTTCCGACATGCCCTGCCGTACTTAAGGCTAATTTCAGAATATTAATGGCGGCGTTCCAAATTAAAGTCAGTGAAGAGGTTGCCCCCTCCACTGCTCTCCAAAACGGTACGTGAAAGTTTCCCTTCATACCGCTCCTCATCGGGACGGGATTTGTCATATCTACGTCACCACCAACATATCGTTTATCCACT
>NZ_JAVJZI010000156.1:0-7991 GCF_040223135.1 Coleofasciculus sp. G3-WIS-01 | reverse complement strand
ATCTTATGGTAGAGACGCGCTTTTGAAGCGTCTGGAACAACAGTTCGTTTGTCCTAATCGATGTGTCTACTGCTATAAATAGCTTTCTGAACTTGTGCGGCACTATTTTTAGTCAAAGCGTGCGACATCGGCTGTAGCGTTGAGGCGATGCGTCGGCGTAAGCAGTTGGTGGAGCAGTTTATCTTGGTGACGGATCAAGGGGAAAACACGGCGCCCTATTTTGGTAACGCTTTTGATGCCTATTGTCAAGAGTTGAATGTGCTGCCAAATGTGATCATCGTCAAGGTAGGGAGTTCCTATGACTGGATTGAACAAAAGTTGCGGGAACGGCAAGTGCAAGTAGATACGTTTACCTTTGCGGGTGACTACTACTCACTGCCAAACCTGATTCCGCTTTTGTCTCGTCCTTCCCGGTTGGAGTTGTTGATGGAAATTCTGGAGACTCCGTTGCCTGTAAGGGATGATTAATTGTAGGGTGGGCATTGCCCACCTTACTAGCGTGGCACAGCTACAATAGTACGGTATATTTTAGGGGGTTTCTGGGCGCAAACCTTGCGCCCCTACAAGGCATCATGCATCAAATGGGAAAGGACTTGTGAAGCCGGAATTAACAATTGATATCCTTCTAGATGAAGCAGCAAAATTCTCGGAGATTGAAAGTATCTACGATGAGTCGCACAGCGGATTACCAAATGACGCGGGGAATTCTTGACCTTCTCAATAATGATGGTAATACAGATGACTTAATTGCTTTCATGCAAGACAGAAATCTACCTGTTGATGATATTGAAGCTTTAAACATTGCGGAGGATATTTTGAGTAATCCACCCGTTCAGGGTTATCTGACTATATCCAATGCTTTACAGTGGAGACACAATACCATCCGAAAAAGTGCAGATCAGGTTTGTCGGTAATTCTCACCCTAACGATGACGTTGGGTTTCGTTCCTCAACCCAACCTACAAACTTGACATACTCCCCCTCCAAAACCTGCCACTGTTTTGAACATTTGTTCTACCAAAAGCCGATCAACACAATTGGTTACTATGATGGCAGGGTTATTGCTGACGTGGAAAATTACAAGCAGTTGCAGCATTTATCCGGTATCGATAAAAACTATATCTGGCGATCTAATCGAGAGGATGAGTATATTTTCTATGTTAAACAAAGAATGAATGAAGGTGGTAACGGATTAGATAATGGATGACAAATGCCTAATAAAAAATGACAAATAACCTGATCGGGTGAGGTGAAGTATTCACCGCCTGTGATAGCTTTACTTAAGTGTGTATTACAATATAATACAATATCTCAAACTTACCCTAGGGCTTTTCAAGGTGACTCTATTCTCTTGACAATAAAGCAAACAATCGGCGGTGTAATCATCATTACCTATGACTCTGACAACGGCTCAACCTCAAACCCAGTCCGTGGTACTCACAGCTTATGACTTGTGGAAATCTTACGGTTCAAACCATGTTGTTCAAGATGTTAGTTTTACCCTAAATTCGGGAGAAATTTTGGGTCTGCTTGGTCCCAATGGTGCAGGGAAAACCACGACAGTAGGAATGCTCTATGGTTCAGTAATTCCCAGTCGGGGTTTTGTGCAACTCGGACAGTATCAAATCCAATCTCAAGGACGTTTGGCGCGTTCTTCGATGGGGATTGTGACTCAAGAAGATAATCTTGACCCCGATTTTAGTGTCTTCGATAACTTGATTTTCTTTGCCCATCACTACCGAATTGTTGGCAAAGCGGCTCGGAAACGGGCAGGGGAGTTACTAGCGCAAGTGGGGTTGCAAGATTATGCTAAACATCGGGTTGATGAACTTTCTGGCGGTATGAAGCGGCGTCTGGTGTTAGCACGGGCGTTGATTAATCAGCCACAAGTGGTGTTTCTGGATGAACCGACAACTGGGCTTGACCCCCATGCGCGGCAAGATTTTTGGAAGTTAGTCAGTCAGCTTAAACAAAAGGGCTGTGGGGTGCTATTGACAACCCACTATATGGATGAAGCGCAACGATTGTGCGATCGCCTTATTTTACTCCAACAGGGTAAAATGATTGACCAAGGCACTCCTGAGGAACTGATTGAGCGTACTGTTGGCACAGAGGTTGTAGAAATTGAGGGCATTTCAGCAGAAATTCTCCAACAACTCGCCCATCAGTATCAAACGTGGTATCGCTCTTTTGGCAATGGTTACCTGATTGGCTTACCAGCAGACAATCCCCACCCTCTTTGGGAATGTCTGGATGCTACCAATCCTTTTAGCTTAACCCGTCGCCATACCAATTTAGACGATGTATTTTTGCACCTGACAGGTACATCACTTGAATAATGCGTCATTCGTCAAAGAATTCTCCCATTTAGTCTGGGCGGGTTTATTAGCATCTGGGTGGCAACAAAGGATTGGAGTAAAACCCGCCCCTACAGTCATCTGTTAGCCAAGAGAGCTGCCACAAAGGATTCATTCAAAACAAAATCTTTGAAATCGCAAATAAAAATGAAAGGCATTTCTGTTACCCCTTGGGGAGTTTACTCAGTCTGGCATCGTCATGCTAGGGTTTATCAGAAAACTTGGCTGGTAAATAGCTTACCTCCGCTTTCTGAACCGATCATTTATCTCGTCGCTTTTGGCTATGGGCTTAGTCCCTTAGTCGGCGATGTCACCTACAACGGTGAAACGGTTTCCTACTTAAAGTTTATTGCCCCTGGTATGATTGCCATCGGTGTGCTATTCCAATCCTTTTTTGAGGGCGCTTTTGGCAGTTTTATTCGCCTGAGATTCCAAAAAACCTGGCAAGCTCTACTCACAGCGCCGTTGAGCTTCACAGAAGTGTTTTTGGGGGACTGGCTATGGGCAACCACCAAAGGCATCATCGCCGGTAGCTTGACTGGATTAGTTGCGGTGGTGTGGGGACTCTACTCAGGCTGGCATTTACTGATATCATTACCCCTGATTATTTTGGGCAGTATGCTCTTTGGCGTTATGGGACTGTTCACGGCGGGAACCATGCGAACAATTGACCAAATTAACGTGCCACTTTTCTTATTCATCGTCCCGATGTTTACCTTCTGTGGGACTTACTTTCCTCGTGAAACGTTACCGCCTATACTGGGAAATATTGCCAATCTATTGCCCCTTGCGGCTCTGGTGGATCTATTGCGCTGGCCCCTAGGCTTATCCAATTTCTGGTTTGTGAAGTTAATCGGGCTACTCTTAGGAATGGGTCTTTTTGCTGGGTTGGCTTGGCGAAAGATTTATCCCCAGTTGTTTCGTTGATTCTATCTGTTGTAATGGGAAGCACTCTTTAAAATCTAGTCCGCCTGTGCGAACTAGATTTGTGTGATTCCGCGATTTTAATCGCCAAGGTTGAAAAGGGGGTTACTTGCTATTTTCCCCCGTAATAAAAAGCAATTTCTTTCTCTTTAAGGGGGGCAAAGTCAGCATCGATAAGCATTTGATTAAGTTCGTCTTGGGAAATATGTTTTGCTCCAATCCGGACAATCCGCGATCGCATCGTGTTTGATACCCCGCTACGCTGTCGGTTGGCTTCCAGCGCCATCACTTGGTTGTAGAGTTCCAGTTTAGCGGTGGGAATGGGACTTCCGTCCAAGTCCACTCCCTTCGCGATCGCGTGATCAACCGCATCTGCACCTAAATTGGTTTCTGGGGACATGTTTAGAGGATTCTAAGTGTTGTATTGAGGTATATTATCAAAAGCCAGCCCTATTTGAGTCGGGGAATGGGCGACCAGGGATTCGAACCCTGAACCACCGGATTAAGAGTCCGCTGCTCTACCGTTGAGCTAGTCGCCCTTCGTTCGCTTTAGATTACTATAGCAAAATTTCAACTTAGTAGAGCTTGTCTATGGATCTTCTCGTGACATCATCCCAAAGCCAATCAAAGATTATGCTGTGGGACTTATAGCTCCCCAAACCCCTCACCCGTTAAGATCACATCTGATCCTTTAAACTCGATTCCCGGCTGTCTTGGTTTGAATCTAGAGAGGTCATTGTATGCAACTAGGTCCTGGTTTTTGGGCAACGTTCTATTATTACTTCACAGGCATGACCCTAATTGTTGCTCTTTTAGCCTCCCAAGTTCTGGGGCTAAGTTTAACCCAACCCCTTCCTTATCGTTATGGTATTACTCTTGGTCTAGTCGCCGGATTACTGGGTGCTTACTTTAATCGCAGCGTGACTCTCTCTCTAGAATTCAAGAATAAAAAAGTATTTACTCAAACTCTCAATACTACCCTAGCTGAGATGGGTTTTGAACCTCAAGCAGAAATCAATAATTTTCTAGTTTACCAACGTCCGGCTTTGCGTAACGTTTTTTCGGGTAAAGTCTTTGTGCAAATTGAGAAGGGTATGGCTACAATCGTTAGCCGCGCCAGTACAATTAAAAGATTGCGTCAAAAAATTGAATCTTAGCCGAAATTATAGCCGGCTACGTCTGGAACTTCAATTCCAGTTACCATAGAATGAATAGAGATTGCATAGCCCTACCCTAACCATGTATGAACTTGAACCCATTCACAAGCGCTTTCCGCAAGTGCCAATAGAGCGGCGGGTGTGTGCCTTCCTCATCGATTTTGTCGCCGTTTGGCTGGTTAGTTCGATGGCGGGTGGAAATGCTTTTTTGCAAATGCTAGTATTTATGGCGCTTTGGTTAGGGCTGCGGGTGGTATTGGTATCGAGCAATCAGGGTCAGAGTTTGGGGCGCTGGGCATTGGATATAAAAGTGCTCGATGCTAAATACGGCAAACTTCCAGGGCTATTGACGCTAAGCAAACGAGAAGGCATTCTGGGCTTTTGTGCGCTCTTAGCCATGATTGGCTTAAATATCGGTTTGGCGAATGGTATCTCTTTGCTGCTGTTAATTGCGCCCTTAGGAGTCGATTGTGGCATAGCTTTATCGGAACCGGAAACTCAGCAAGCCTTTCATGATCGTATCGCCAAAACCATCGTGATTCAAACCCGTCGCGGGTTTTCCCTCGATCTGCGTCTGAAGCGATGGGTTGCCCAAATTCGGCGTCGTATGCAAAAATAAGAGATTGTGTTTAAATTCACTCACACCCTGATTTAATTTCTTAGAAGTAAGACTATGGCAAGTAAGAAAGGAGTCCGACTCGTTATAACCTTAGAATGCACCGAGTGTCGCACTAACCCAGACAAGCGATCAAACGGTGTCTCTCGCTATACGACGATGAAAAACCGTCGCAATACCACAGGGCGTCTAGAACTGAAAAAGTTCTGCACTCACTGCAATAAACATACGGTGCATAAAGAAATAAAATAGCCATGAACGATGGCAATGCACTCTAAACTAAACTTGATGACTACAAATCCCTAAGAACTGCCCATGACCTACTTTCGCAAACGCCTTTCTCCGATCAAGCCTGGAGATCCGATTGACTACAAGGATGTGGAATTACTCCGCAAATTCATTACCGAACGGGGTAAAATTCTGCCTCGTCGGATTACAGGTCTTACGTCTCAACAGCAACGAGCTTTGACGGGATCCATTAAACGCGCTCGCATCTTAGCATTATTACCTTTCGTCAATAAAGAGGGATGATGCGGCTCAACAGAGCTGAGGGTGAGGTGCGGTGAGACAACCGATCTCTGATTAGACGGTGGTGTCAAATGATTGAATCCTTTGATGCCCCGTCTAACCCTTTTGGGATTACCCCATCACCCGTTAGACTAGGTAGAGAGTCTGATAACTCCACACACTGACTCTGACGGAGTACAGTGGGGGCTTCTAGAGGAGCCTTTCTAAACATAAAGATAAACGACCGGGATTAGCGAAGCTGGTGGAAAAAGGAACACTTATAGAATTTCGTGTGCAAGGAGATCGTCATCTAGCGATCGTAGACCGTCCAGATGGCAAAACGCGCTGGACGGTTATTGACGAACGTGGTCAATCTCACACGCTTCATCCCCGGCAATTTACCTACGAAGTCCAGGGTGGTAAATTTGACGTATCAGAAATTTCTGACTTTCTCACTCAAGTCGAACCTTATCTCGATCCATCCAGCCTAGAAGTGGCTTGGGAATTGCTGGTGGAAGAGGGAGAAGCCGTAACCTGTGCACAAATGGCACAGCTTTTGTTTTCTGACCAAAGCCCACCCCTGTGTTATGCCGCTCATTGCTTGCTATCGGAAGACAAACTCTACTTTAAACAAAAAGCCGATAGCTACGAACCCCGTCCAGCAGCTAAGGTAGCTGAAATTAAACATCAGCAATTAGCCACCGAATCGAAGCAACGAGAGCAAGAGGAATTTTTAAAGCGCACTCAGCAGAAACTCAACGGTGAAGCGGTAGACTGGCAAGAGAGCGATCGCACTCGCTTTGATCTGCTCGAACGGTTTGTCCTGTATCCAGAAAATGCGTCTCGTGTAGCCCAAGATCTATTAGCTACCCTAGATCGCCCGCAAACTCCCCAAGCGGCATTCGATCTGTTGGTAGACTTAGGGATTTGGACTCCTCACGAGAATCTGTTTTTGCGGCGCTCATCTTACCCTGTTCACTTTCGTCGTGAGGTGCTTGACTTGGTGCAACAATACTTGGATTCTCCGCCTCCCGACCCTGATCAAGACCGTTTAGACTTAACTTATTTGAAGGTATACACCGTTGATGACGAGAGTACCTCAGAAATCGACGATGGGTTGAGTTTAGAACAACTCGAACAGGGTAGAGAGCGTCTGTGGATTCATATTGCTGATCCAACCCGCTTGGTTAGACCCGAAGACGAACTGGATAAAGAAGCCCGACGGCGCAGTACCACTCTCTATTTACCGACGGGCATGATTTCCATGTTTCCGGCGGAACTGGCAACCGGTCCAATGAGTTTAGTGGAGGGTCAAGTCTGTCCATCCCTGAGTTTTGGCGTGATCTTGGATGAAGATGGCAGTATTGAAGAGTACCAGATTCACCCCAGCCTGATTAAACCTACCTATCGCCTCACCTACGAAGATGTGGATGAAATGTTGGAACTGGGGGTGAAGGCAGAATCGGAAATTGCCGCGATCGCGAAATGGGCAAAGCGTCGCCAAGAATGGCGCTCGAGTCAGGGTGCGATTAGTATCCACATGCCAGAGGCGGTGATTAAAGTCCGGAATCAAGATGAGATCATCATTCAGGTTTTAGAGGATTCCCAGGCGCGGCTAATGGTCGCAGAAATGATGATTCTAGCCGGGGAAGTTGCTGGACGCTATGGTCAAAGCCATCAAATTCCCCTCCCCTTTCGCGGACAACCCCAGCCGGAACTTCCCTCTGATGAAGAATTGCTGGTATTGCCCCCAGGTCCTGTGCGCTTCTGTGCTATGCGCCGCTGTATGCCTCGCAGTGAAATGAGTATTACTCCCCTGCGTCATGCCGGTTTGGGATTGGAAACTTATACCCAAGTTACCTCTCCTATCCGCCGTTATACCGATTTGCTGAATCATTTTCAACTAAAAGCCCACCTGCGCGGTGATCCTTTACCCTTTTCGGCTCAATACCTGCAAGAAACCATGCAGAGCGTGACTACAGCCGCATCAGAAGCCGCGATGGTGGAACGCCAAACCAATCGTTATTGGGGATTGGAATATTTACGGCGTCACCCGGATCAAGTGTGGCAAGCGTTAATGCTGCGTTGGTTACGCGAACACGACAACTTGGGCTTGATTCTGTTGGAAGATTTAGGGTTAGAGTTAGTCATGCGGTTTAAGCGGTCAGTTAGACTGGGCGATCGCTTGGATGTTCAGGTGACTCATGCTGATCCACGTCAAGATGTGATTCAGTTTCGAGAACTGATGGATCAAGCAGTTGAACCTGCGGCTACCTAGATTGTCAGTTGGTTTGACACTCTCCCGGTTAAAACGCGGGAGATTCTTGAGCTAATCATCGCCCTTTCGAGTCACCTCTAATTAGGTCTTACACAATTATGTCCTACCCGAAGTCAACTAGAATATCACTTAATATCTAGAACCCCTTTTTTT
>NZ_JAVJZI010000034.1:0-30831 GCF_040223135.1 Coleofasciculus sp. G3-WIS-01 | reverse complement strand
AGCAACCGCCATAGCTGTTAGGACACATCATTTATGTAGAGACGCGCCATTATGTAGAGACGCGCCATTATGTAGAGACGCGCCATTATGTAGAGACGCGCCATTATGTAGAGACGCGCCATTATGTAGAGACGCGCCATTATGTAGAGACGCGCCATGGCGCGTCTCTACAATGGTGACTATATAAGCAAGAGGCGATTGAAATCGCTGCTACACTTGCCTTTCGTCCGCCTGCGCGGACTAGATTATAAAGGGGTAGCTAACCCGGTTTTGGTATCATTTGGTAGAGACGCGCCATGGCGCGTCTCTACAACATGGTTATATTAACGCGGCAAAATTAAGGCATCCACTCCAGTATAATCCCGACTCGACTATCTTTTTCTTCTGTCGAGTTTTGCTTCTGAATATCGGTGGATAAGCGTAAGTCTGGGGTAACCGCATACCCAACTGACAAGGTGGTTAAACCGACTTCATCATCACTCCCTGGGGAGACAAAACTCTGGGTTAAAGATATATCAGCCGCACCTGTGCGAGATAAAACTAACTGCAATTTTACACCAATATTTACGCCATCTGTGGTATAATTATTCGACTCCAGATAGCGATAACCTACCAGGGGAGCGACATTCAGATAACTTCCCAAAGGACGCAAATAGTACCGCAAGTCTACACCATAAGCTTCGCGATCGCGATTAAATGAGGTGTGATAATCCCCACTGACAGTGAAACCGCTACGATTGATAAATATATCTTCCACACCGATATTCAATCCCCCCGCTTGTCCGGTTGAGGGAAACTGGGAATAGCCTAACCGGAAGCGGGTGCGAAAACTGGGGTCATGGCGTATTTCCTCTAAAACATTGGGTACCTCTTGTAACCAGCGTTGTAATACGGGACTATTCTCAATAATCTCTGGACTTAACTCCAATTCCTGGGCGGCTGAGTTTGATGGGGTTTCAGATTGAGCCGTCAGGTTTATGTCTGGAATTGGGGTTGGAATTGTGTCTAAAGTTTGGCAATAGGAGTCACCCCAACTGGGTACAAAAACCCATAGAAAACCTAAGCAAAATTGCCAACATCTTCTCTGAAAAGAGTTAACCGAAAATAGGTAATAGGAACTTGGAAAGATACTGTTGGCGAATTCTGGTTGGCTCATATCAAAGGAGTGGGGGCGGAGTTATTGGGGTGTAGGGGCGGGTTTTACTGATCACGTTTTGAAGACAACCCTTAGCGTAACTAAACCCGCCCTTCTTTTATCTAGGGGGGATGAGGGTTAGGGGATGAGGGTGTAAAGGTACATAGCCTAAAGGCTTACTATCATGGGTGTTTATCTTAAATTGACACGGATGAAGGCTTGCGCCCCAGATAAGTACCTCTTAGAGGTTTGTCGTTAAGATGCGAGCGTTTATAGCGCTAAAGCGCTTACTACAAACTTACTACAAACCTTAAAACCGTTCCACATCCTTAAACTGGGCTGACTTTTGAGCATTGGCGGCTTCCCCACAAGTGCGAGGGGTGGGAAATACCTTTCCCGGATTCGCCAAGCCTTTGGGATTAAACACCTGATTAATCCATTTCATAGTCTCCAAATCCGCTTCACTAAACATATCGGGCATAAAACAGTTCTTATCTGCACCAATCCCATGTTCCCCAGAAATACTTCCACCAGCATTTACACAAAGTCGCAGAATTTCTCCCCCTAATTTTTCTACCTGCTCAAATGCACCGGGAATTGATTCATCATAAAGAATCAGAGGATGTAAATTGCCATCCCCAGCATGAAAAACATTGGCAATCCGATAGCCATACTTTTCACTTAATGCTTCAACTTCTTTGAGCACCTGCGCTAACTGCGTCCGAGGAATCACCCCATCTTGGACAAAATAATTGGGACTTAGATGTCCCGCTGCTGCAAACGCGGCTTTGCGTCCTTTCCATAGTTTCAACCGCGTTTCTGGGTCACTGGCTGTGGTAATGGTTCGCGCTCCATTCTGTTGACACAGTTGAGTCACCCGCTTTTTGTTGGTACTTACTTCTACCTCTAACCCATCCAGTTCCACCAACAAAATTGCTCCCGCATCTCTGGGATAACACCCTGTCGCGACTACATCTTCTACCGCATTAATGCTGAGATTATCCATCATTTCCATTCCCCCTGGAATAATCCCCGCACCAATAATATCGGCAACGGCTGCACCTGCGGCTTCTATACTGGTAAAATCAGCAAGAACTACACAGATGGATTCTGGGGTTTTGAGAATTCGCAGTGTAATTTCTGTAGCAATTCCCAGGGTACCTTCTGAACCAACAAATACCCCGGTTAAATCATATCCTGGCATTTCGGGAATGGTGCCACCAACATCCACAATTGACCCATCAGGAATCACCAGTTTTAAGCCTAAAACATGGTTTGTGGTCACACCATATTTGAGACAATGAACCCCGCCAGAGTTTTCGGCAACATTACCGCCAATCGAGCAAATAATTTGACTGGAGGGGTCTGGGGCATAATAGAATCCTGCACCACTTACGGCTTGAGTAACCCAGTTGTTGATGACTCCAGGTTGAACAACAATTCGTTGATTGTCTAGGTCAACATCCAGGATACGCTTCATTAAGGCGGTGACGATTAAGACGCAATCTTCCACCGGTAAAGCACCACCTGATAAACCTGTGCCTGCACCTCGCGCCACCCAAGGGATATTATAGCGATCGCACAGTTTAACAGCTGCAGCAACTTGTTCAGTAGTGCGGGGAAGTACCACCAGCGCCGGACGTTGGCGATAACTGGGTAATCCATCACATTCGTAGGTGAGTAATTCCTCCTTGCGGCGAACCACACCGTTTTTACCAATAACTGCCTCAAATTCCTTGATAATGGGTTTCCAGTTCCGTTTGGGCTTGGCTTGGGTCATATATGTAGATTTCACGAGTACCGCTAGGGGAAAGGTCAAACATTAAAAAGGGATTGATAAAGTACTATTTTCAGGGAATCAAGGCTTTTATTTCAACCATGCATATCTTGCTTTTTTAGTCAAGCTTTATTTTGACCAACTCTCCTAACCTTAACAATTCTCGCTTTGCGCCGTTTTAGAAGCGGTTAGTTTGAAGCAAAGGCGATAGATAGGAGTTTTCGGATTCTTGACTCTCCTCCTCATGTTCAGCTTGGATATTGCATCGTTCCGCGCTATAAACATAAACGCCACCCGTTTCAATTTTATAGACCCAAGCATGAATATTAATCAGACCCCGGTACAGTTTGGCATGAATCGAGGGATAGGTCTTCAGATTTTCAATCTGCGTTAAAACGTTCTCTTCAATCGTCGCATTCAATATGTCTTCCCCTTCAGAATCTTGATAGTTTTCCTGAATAATCCGGCGTGTCGCTTCCGCGTATTTTAACCAATCATGTACCAAAGGCATTTTCTCGGTTAGATTTCCCAGTTGTAGGAGTCCCTTCATCGCGCCACAGTGAGAGTGACCGCAAACGATGATATGCTTAACTCCTAACGCTTCAACTGCATATTCAATCGCCGCTCCTTCTCCACCCGCCGTGGCACCATAAGGTGGAATAATGTTACCCACATTGCGAATAATAAACAGTTCTCCGGGTTCAGTTTGAGTAATCAGATTCGGATCAATCCGGGAGTCTGAACAGGTAATGAACAGAATTCTGGGGTGTTGTCCCTCACAAAGGCGTTCAAAGAGTTCTCGGTGGCTCGTGAAGTAGTGGGTTTGGAAGTTATGGACGCCTTTTAATAACTTTCGCATCAGATAATCATTCCTTGGGCGATAACACTATCACAGTTTAGGGGAAAGTTAGAGGTATGGGTAGACTGTTTTTCCGTAATGATCATCAAAGGATTCGATTTTTGCATCTCTTGCCGATTTTGACTCAAGTTTGTAGCAATTGATACTAAATTATTTTAGCGATCGCGTCGGCTTGTAGTAAAAGCTAAAGCCCTAGATTCCGCTTTAGTAACATGGGTCAATTCAACCTACAACCTATTCCACAATTTTAGCTGTGCTACACCACTAGTAATAAGTGATGCAAACGCTGATGGCGAAGACAGCGCAACTACAAACCTAGCTTGAATGGCGCTGACTGGTATGCTGGTGGGCAATGCCCACCCTACGGTATATCAAGGTTTTGTTGATCCAAAAATGCTTATTTTAGTGCCATTTAACCTAGCTTAAGTTCATTGCTACATTGTCGAGAAACTCCTGCACAAGCCGCCAAACCTTCTCAACTAAATCTGGACTATCCGCATCAAACCATTCAATTTCTGGATACGCTCGAAACCAAGTTACCTGACGCTTGGCAAATTGTCGCGTATGCACAACTGTTAACGCTTTTGCCTCGGAGAAAGACATCTCACCTATCAAATATTGTTTCATTTCCCGATATCCTAAGGTATCTAAAAGCGGTAAATTCCAGCCATATTTCTGTGCCAATGTTTTCACCTCTTCTACTAATCCGGCTGTCACCATCATTTCGGTGCGCTTGGCAATACGGCGGGTGAGAGAGTCAGCGTCTTGACATTGCAAACAGATTGGAAGAATGGGATAGGGCGGCGGATTTTCCCCTTGCTGCTTGGATATGGGGCGTCCGGTGATGTAAAATACTTCTAATGCCCGTAATGTTCTCACTTGATCATGGGGATGAATTTTATCAGCCGCCCTGGGATCGACTTGTTGCAAGAACTCATAGCATTGAGTTTGACCCAGAGCACAAAGCTGCGATCGCAAGTCTTCATTGGGTGCAACTCGGGGAATCTTTAATCCCCGGACTATCGCTTTAATATACAAACCCGTACCCCCCACCAGTAATAGGGGCGAAGGGAGAGACGCAATCAACTCCTGGGCTTGTTCCTGATAGTCGGCTACTGTTAATGTTTCAGTGGGAGCGCAGATATCAATCAAGTAATGGGGGACTATCTGTCGTTCGGCTACTGAAGGCTTAGCTGTGCCAATATCAAACTCCCGGTAAACTTGACGGGAATCCGCGCTTAATATTACGGTATTTAATCGCTGCGCTAATTCTAACGCCAGCCCCGACTTCCCTGTCGCCGTCGCCCCACCAATCACAATGAGTTGGGGATATTTGTCATTTGTCATTTGTCATTTGTCATTCGTTAAATTTTTCCTTGCTCCTGTGATCCTCTGCCCAACCCCAAGCCCGGTCTATCCCCTCTATAAATATCTCTTCAGATTACCCTGTAGCCGCCTATAACCCTTTTGTGTTAGAATTTTTGAGTGTTTTGTCATTTTAAAGCATATAAACCGCTCAAAGCGTTTACTGGAGAAGCCCTGATATGACAAGTAGCTACAGTGCCGATCAGATTCAAGTATTGGAAGGTCTCGAAGCGGTACGCAAGCGTCCGGGAATGTACATCGGTTCTACCGGTCCACGGGGACTCCATCATCTAGTTTACGAGGTTGTAGACAATTCGATTGATGAGGCGCTGGCTGGCTATTGCACTCATATCGAAGTTGACTTCAACGCCGATGGTTCCGTTAGCGTTACCGACGATGGACGGGGTATTCCCACAGATACTCATTCTAAGACCGGCAAATCAGCATTGGAAACAGTAATGACGGTGCTGCACGCCGGCGGTAAGTTTGGCGGCGGCGGTTATAAAGTGTCGGGCGGATTGCACGGGGTTGGGGTTTCTGTCGTCAACGCCCTCTCAGAATGGGTGGAAGTTACGGTGTGGCGAGAGAAACGGGTTCATACCCAGCGCTACGAACGCGGTGTTGCGATGGGTGATTTGGTTGTCAAACCCAGTCAAGAAGATCGCACGGGGACAGCGGTTACGTTCAAACCGGACACGCAAATCTTTAGCAATGGGATCGAGTTTGACTACTCTACGGTAGCAGGGCGGCTGCGAGAACTCGCCTATCTCAATGGCGGCGTGAGGATTACGTTTACAGATCACCGCATCTCTCCCGAACGCATCGACAGCTACCACTATGAGGGGGGTATCCAGGAATATATAGCATACATGAACCGGGAGAAGGAACCCCTGCACCAAGAAATTATCTATGTTCAGGGTGAACGGAATAATGTGCAAGTGGAAGTGGCGCTGCAATGGTGCGTGGATGCTTATAGCGATAACCTGTTGGGATTTGCCAACAATATCCGTACCATTGACGGTGGGACACACTTAGAAGGATTAAAGACAGTTCTGACTCGGACATTAAACGCGATCGCACGCAAGCGGAATAAACTTAAAGACAGTGAGGCTAACCTCGGCGGCGAGAATGTTCGCGAAGGATTAACTGGAGTTATTTCCGTCAAAGTCCCTGATCCTGAATTTGAAGGACAAACCAAAACTAAACTGGGGAATACAGAAGTCCGAGGTATCGTGGATTCCCTGGTGGGTGAAGTGTTGACGGAGTACCTGGAATTTCGCCCTCAAGTGGCTGATTCTGTTTTAGAGAAAGCCATCCAAGCCTTTAAAGCCGCAGAAGCAGCGCGTCGGGCGCGGGAGTTGGTACGGCGTAAGTCTGTATTGGAGTCGTCTCCCCTACCGGGTAAGTTAGCCGATTGCAGTTCCAGAGATCCCTCTGAATCCGAAATCTTCATCGTTGAGGGGGATAGTGCAGGCGGTTGTTTTGATGGCGATACGCTGGTGGCTTTAGCCGATGGGCGTTCTCTCAGCTTCAAAGACATTGTGGCGGAACAGGCGATGGGGAAAGAGCATTTTTGCTACACCATTCGCCATGATGGAACGATTGGGTTAGAACGGATTATCAACCCTCGGATGACAAAGGCGAATGCCCAAGTGATTCAGGTGACACTGGATAATGGGGAAACACTGATTTGTACACCGGATCACCCCTTTATGTTGCGAGATGGCAGTTACAAAGCCGCCGCCTTGCTCACGCCTGAAGATTCCCTAATGCCCCTTTATCGCAAGCTGTCGGACAAGAGTGAACCGGGGATTACCATTGACGGTTACGAGCTGACATGGAATCCTCGCTCCCATAGTTGGCTTTTTACCCACCTGTTAGCTGATTGGTATAACCGCTGGCAGGGTATCTATAAGTTAGGGGATGGAGATCACTGCCATCATCTTGATTTCAACAAACACAACAATAATCCCACTAATATCCGGCGTTTGGCGGCTGATGAACACTTGAAGCTGCATCGTCAACATTTAGAACATACCCTACATCGCCCTGATGTAGTGGATAAATGTCAGGCTACTCGTCGCACCGAAGAGTTCCGCGCCAAAATGAGTCAACGAATGCAGCAACCCCAAACGCGGCAAATTCTGTCGGAACAGGCAAAAGCCCAGTGGGATTCGGACACCTACAAAGCTTACATGGCGGCTAAATGGCGTGAGTTCTATAACAGCAACGAAAGCTATCGCTGTTCCAATCACCAACAACTCAACCAAGCACAGCAAGACTATTGGAGTGATGAAGCCAATCGTCTGGCTCAAGCTGAACGGGTTCATAACTATTTTGCCAATAATCCTGACGCACGGGAATCTCATTCCCAGCGAGCCAAGCAACAGTGGCAAGATGAGACTTTACTGGAATGGCGGCGAGAAAAGACACAGGAGCAATGGACACCTGAATTTCGCACCAAGCGTTTAGCCACATTGCACCAAACTTACTATCGCAAAACATTGGCAGCTCTAAAACAAATTGAAATTGAGCAAGGTCAACTGGATCTTAACGCCTACAATGCCTACCGCATCCAAACTCGTGATAAGTCGATGTTGCGATTTGACACGTTCTGTCAGCGTTATTTCCAGGGTGATGAAACCCTCGCTCGCGAAGCTGTTGCCAACTACAATCATCGGGTTGTTGCCATCGAACGCCTAGAAAAACGAGTGGATGTTTACGATATTGAAGTTCCCCACACCCATAACTTTGCCCTAGCCAGTGGCATTTTTGTTCACAATAGTGCCAAACAAGGACGCGATCGCCAATTCCAAGCGATTCTACCTCTGCGGGGTAAAATTCTCAACATCGAGAAAACTGATGATGCCAAAATTTACAAGAACACAGAAATTCAGTCCCTGATTACGGCACTAGGTTTGGGTATCAAAGGTGAGGAGTTTGACCCCTCTAATCTGCGTTACCACCGCATCGTAATTATGACGGACGCTGATGTAGATGGCGCCCATATCCGTACTCTGTTACTTACCTTTTTCTATCGCTATCAACGAGCATTAGTGGATCAGGGGTATATCCACATTGCTTGTCCGCCATTGTATAAAGTAGAACGTGGACGCAATCATTACTACTGCTATAGCGATCGCGAACTCACCAACTTAGTTCAAAATGAGTTCCCCGCTAACGCTAATTACACCATCCAACGGTTTAAAGGGTTGGGTGAAATGATGCCACAACAACTCTGGGATACCACGATGAACCCAGAAACGCGGACAATGAAGCGGGTGGAGATCGAAGATGCAGCGGAAGCTGATCGCATCTTTACCGTTCTCATGGGCGATCGGGTTGCACCTCGCCGGGAATTCATTGAAACCTATGGCGCCCGACTCGATTTAGCGGATCTGGATATTTAACTACCTTTCTTAGCAAGGTTTAGATCCCCCTCCCATCCCCCATGGAACAAAAAGCTCCCGCATCCTTTGGTATCCCCCTTTTTTCCCCCTTTTTCCCCCCTTTTTCCCCCCTTTTTCCCCCCTTTTTCCCCCCTTTCAATGGGGGGCTAGGGGGGTTGGGGGCTAGGGGGGATGGGGGGGGGGGGGGGTGGGGGGTGGGGGGGTGGGGGGGGGGGGGGGGTGGGGGGCTTGGGGGGATCTCTTCTGGAGTAAGGGTTTCAGTCTTGAGTTGACACAGATATATATAACTTACCCCGACACACCCTGATAATCAAACCAATTAATTGGCATTCTTCTGCTTTTTGGACTGTTGGCGTTTAAAGAAAGCACCGAATCCTAACGCCATACCGGAACCCAGAATCGTTAGCGGTTCGGGAACAGCTTCTGGATCAGGCAAATCTCCTTCAAATAGTACCGAACTTCCTCCATTATTCGGAGCAACGATGTGGAATTCTCCATTTCCCGTAATTGATCGAGCAATCATTTGCCCATTAATATGACCATTCGAGAACTCATTGTACTCAGCCAACGGAGCTAAAACGCTGCCTTGCCAAGAAAAACCTGTCGAGTTTAACTGTGTAGCATCAACAAAGTTGAATAAAACCCGGTTAGCACCAGCACCGTTGGGATTACCATTGAGATTCATTTGAAAACCACTCGTGAGATTGAATGGGTTCCCCGTTACGTTAACCAACACCGTCGAGTTTGGATTAAATGTAAGATTTAAACCATTTGCACTAGCGAGCTCAGAGGCATCTAGCTCAAAAACGTTTAGATCGGAACTAGTACCATCTAAATTAAGCGTACCAAAGTTATTTTGGACTGTACTGTTAGTAGCTAAACCCCCCAATTGAGCAGAATAATTCTTGTAGAATTGCTCAGCCTCAGCAAAATTAATAGGATTTCCTACTCCATACTGACCATTGGGGATAGCCACGCCGGAGAGAGTAATGCGGCCACCCACCACCACATCACCGACATAGACTTGACCATTGGTATAGTTTAAGTCGCCGCCAACCACTAGAGTGTCACCTGCACCCTCAGGCGGCAACTCGCTCGCCGTTCCAAAATTAGTCAGTTTCGCATCGCCACCAACGGCTATCCTACCGTGAGCATCCACATTGTAAAGGTCTATATCATCAAAGGCGAAAACATTAAAACCTTGAGCCGGACCAATCAAAGCCGCTTGAGCGGGGATAGAGAGGCTGAGGGCTGCGGTGGCACCTAAAACTGTACTGGCGCTGGCAACGGCAATTTTCTTTAGATTCTTGTTCATTGTTTCCGGGTGTAGCTGTTTGAAGTGTGGAAGTGATTAACTTATTAAGTCTTTTTTTTATCATATTTTTATCCCGAAACATTTGGGTAAAGATTCCATGAAAATTGCCATTCTATTTTATAAAGTTTTCATGAAGCTTGACGCTCAGTTTAGTTCAGTATTTTTTATAAAGTTTTCATAAAAAGTTCCCCAATTTTGATGAAGATTTGATGAAGATACTCAGTTCAAAAAAGCGATCGCGCCCCCTGAAGCGGTGCTGTAATTGCCCCATTGCCTAGGGGGATCAGCCAAACTGACGATCACCAGATGAGTGGCGATCGCTAAACTGACATCACTCCTCATAAGGGTCAAAAATCACCTCAAATTCAGCCCCACGCATAAAGCGACTGAGTACACGTTGGTGATCTTCGGCATCTTGACGGTTGTAAAATCGGGCTACCGTACAGCGACGAGCATCATTCAACAAGCGGATGATCACCCAAGGGCGGGTTAAGTCTAAGGGTTCTTGAACGTCTGGCTTACTGATCAGGGTGTCTAACCGTTCCTGTTTGAGAGCATTATGTACCAATAACATCAGTTGTTTTCGGGCTGGAGTTTCCTGATTGGGTAAAACTGTCCAACTTGCCACAGGTGCGGGTAAATAGGTCAATGTATGAGAATCTTCTGCTTTGGTGACTTTCCAAGCCAGACGGCGAGGTTGTTTTTGACATTGATACCCCTGCTGTCTGAGAACCGAACAAAGACGTTCACCTTCTGTAGTTATACGCAACCAGTCACTATGCTTCATGGCGATTCCAGAATAAAGAATAAATAGATAACTTCTCCCCAATCCCCCAGGAAAACCAGGGAAATAGAGGTTTCGCTAGTTACCCTACTTAAGGTTTATTCCCGAAAAACTATCGCCATTGTTTTGACAAATAAATTAATTTATGGTATTAATATGCTCTCCATAAATGTAGAGATACTCTACAGAAGTATCTTCGATGACCCTGCTTCCCTTATCTCTTGCCCTATTGTCATCCACCATCCCATTATCTCTGGGTACGGGTACAATATGCAGCAGTGATTTTAGCCCCCCTTGTTATCTATGAGCGGACATATGCCGCCGATTAGTGATTTACGCGCTCGCCATACTGGCTGGGATAAACCAACGCCAGAAAATCTCAAGGAGATTGGCACGATTGAGTTTTTCTGGCGAAATTTGTTTGAGGCAATTTTCCATCCGGAGCAAGGTAACTGGCAACATCATTGGCAACAGCTCTACAATCTGATTTTGGAGCGATGTCCTGACAATGATGAACGCCGCACGACTATTTTCTACCTAGAGACAGTCAAAAACTGCTTGAAGATAGAGGGAGACTGGAGAAAGTATTGGAAAAGGATACTGATTTATATGGAAAATGCGAGAGATTGGGCGAGGAAATCGGTTATCCGGGGATGAGCCTGATTCCAGAAAGAGTGGGATAATACACCCGTTATAGGAGATGAGATAGATGTTCGCCAAGTGGGACGAAGTCCGGAAGATGAGGGAGTTGTGAGTTAAATCAAAAGCATCCTGATCCACACCTGTAAATCTTGAACAAAGGAAAACGAAGGAATAGAGGAGCCGGTCAGGATGCCTGAATATCAGTGGAAATTAACGATTATAGAGCGTAACTTGTTGTTATCGAATTGGATGAACCTGATTCCAGAAGCCCAAGAGCGTATGCTAGAAGAGGCGGATGAGTTGATGGCTATGTTACCTTTGTGTGATAAGCAACGGTTAGTGGCGTCTTTGGAAACCCTTCACTATCATACCCAAGCCGAGTTACACCAAAAGATCCAGCAGATTTTGAGGAGTCAGATGAAGTTATACGCTGCATAGGTAGGGTTTAGCCGCTTCTAAAAACCTATACAAACCTACCCATAAGTAATTCTGTCTTGGTATAAGTCCAAGATCCTCTATAGGCAAAGAGGGGAGATTTGCAGAAAGCTAGTAGCAGCATAGCTTTCTGCATTATTTAGCTCCCCCAATAGGAAACTGTCTATCAGGTTTCATGACACTAAGTCCTTAAAACTGACAAATAGCTCTTTAAGGGACATTACATTAATGGACAAAAATGGGCAGTACTGGATTCGAACCAGTGACATCCTGCTTGTAAGGCAGGCGCTCTACCGCTGAGCTAACCGCCCAGTATGTATCATACTTACTTAGATTAACACAAAATTACCAAAAATATGCCCTCTGGTCAAATACACGATCGCATTACCTTATGGAGCATCCCCCTTGTAACCGCTGTAACCCGCATCATGACTAGGAATGGGGATTTAACCCTGATCGTATCTGGAGGATTTTTTTTTAGTGGACTCATGTTCAGTCCCGACTTAGATCTCTACTCACGCCCCTTTAAACGCTGGGGGTGGCTGCGCTGGATTTGGCTACCCTACCAAAAGGTGATGCGCCACCGCTCTATTTTTTCCCACGGCTTTATCCTGGGGACTACGATTCGTATCCTCTATCTGGGAAGTTGGATTATCGCCCTAGCGGGAGTCGGATTTGTGATTATGTACTTATTCCAGGCTGTACCTTGGACTGGGGAAGAGTTAAAACAACATATCAAGCGATCGCTCCTGGATTATCAAGCCCACTGGATTGCTTTATTTATCGGCTTAGAACTCGGCGCTATCCTCCACTCCGTCAGTGATTGGACAAGTTCCACCTACAAGCGCTACCAGCGTCAAAAGCAAAAGCCGCGCCGTAAATCCACCAAACGCCAGCGAACCTCAAATCGATGAACTTAATACTTCTGCGATATAACAACCATGTTTAACCAATATTCCTGCATCCTCGAACGCCAGTCCATTGCTGGAACATTGCTCCCCCAGTTCCCAGGCGTAGCATGCTACGTCTCTACCAGCTTCCCCCGCTTCCCTATCCCTTGCACTCATGGATTGGCACAAATCGGCAATCTCGTTAAGAATAGTTACGTGGTTGTTGAATAGCCCCTGATGTCCAATTCCCCAGACATTGCCCAAACCTCCCCTCAAGCCTCGGTATTAGCTGCCCTACAACAGCTTATCGATGTGGTTGCCCAGTTGCGATCGCCCGATGGAGGCTGTCCTTGGGATCTTGCCCAAACGCCGGAGACGTTAACTCCTTATGTGATTGAAGAAGCTTATGAAGTTGTCGATGCCATTCGCAGTGGCCATCCCCAAGCGATCGCGGAAGAATTGGGTGATTTACTCCTTCAGGTAGTATTACAAGCCCAAATCGCCGCCGAAGTCGGTCATTTTACCCTCAAAGAAGTGGCGGATGGCATTACCGAAAAACTCATCCGTCGTCATCCCCACGTCTTTGGCGATGTCAATGTGCAAGACGCCGAAGAAGTCCGTTACAATTGGGAGCAAATCAAAGCTGCTGAAAAAGGAGAAACTTCAGCCGAAGCACAACGGTTGAGTCGTAAACTCCAAGGATACGCCCGGAAACTCCCCCCCTTAATGGCAGGGATGAAAATTTCCCAAAAAGCCGCAGCAGCCGGATTTGAATGGAATGATGTCGATGGGGTTTGGGCAAAATTCGCCGAAGAATTAGCCGAATTCCATCAGGCAATTGACCAAGAAGGGAAAGAGGAGCAGCTCTCAGAACTGGGGGACTTATTGTTTACACTAATTAATGTCGCCCGTTGGTATGATCTTGACCCAGCCACAGCGCTGCAAGATACCAACGAACGCTTTATCCAGCGTTTGTCAGGTATGGAAGCGATCGCAACTCGTTCCTTGTCTGAGTATACCCTGGATGAATTAGAGCAGCTTTGGCAGCAAGCGAAAGCGGCATTAAAGCAGTCACAGATGGGGGAGATGGGAGAGTAAGGGCAGTAGAGACGTAGCCTGCTACGTCTGGAAGATGGGGGAGAAAAAATTTATCCAAGCATTATGGAAACCCGCCCCTGTACTCAAGACGCGCCATGGCACGTCTCTACACAAAAAACTCTTTCACCCCGATAATTCTTTGCCCAGATAAACGGGATACAATCAAAAAGTAACTCACGCTATAAATCTTAAGGATCTAGCACTCGCGCTTTTGACGTGGAATCGCCTGAAACTGTTTTGTTTGAATTCAACTCGATTGATGAAGCTCTAGCCGACCTCAAAGCCGGTCGCGCTTTGGTTGTGGTTGACGATGAAAACCGGGAGAACGAAGGGGACGTAATTTGCGCTGCCCAATTTGCTACACCAGATATGATTAATTTCATGGCGGTGGAAGCCAGGGGCTTGATTTGTCTGGCGCTGATGGGAGAACGCCTCGATGCCCTCGATTTGCCGTTAATGGTTACCAAAAATACCGATAGCAATCAAACGGCTTTCACGATTAGTATTGATGCAGCATCCCATCTGGGGGTGACAACGGGTATCTCGGCAGAAGACCGGGCGCGAACGATCCAAATTGCGATTAATCCCCACACTAAACCCTGTGATTTACGTCGTCCGGGTCATATTTTCCCGATCCGCGCTAGAGAAGGAGGTGTCCTCAAGCGGGCGGGTCATACGGAAGCGGCGGTGGATTTACCGCGATTGGCAGGTTTATACCCAGCCGGGGTGATCTGTGAGATCCAAAATCCCGATGGGTCTATGGCGCGTTTGCCGCAGTTGATTCAGTATGCTAAACAGCATAATCTCAAACTGATTAGCATTGCCGATTTAATTAGTTATCGCCTGCAACATGATCGCTTCGTCTACCGGGAAACGGTGGCTAAATTGCCGACAGAGTTTGGCACGTTTAAAATTTATGGCTATCGCAATACCTTGGACAAAACAGAACATGTGGCAATTGTCAAGGGAGATCCGGAAACGTTCCAAGACCAACCTGTGATGGTACGGATGCACTCGGAATGTCTCACGGGAGATGCTTTGGGTTCCCTGCGCTGTGATTGTCGTCAGCAACTGGAAGCCGCATTAAAAATGATTGAGGCGGCGGGTCAAGGGGTGTTGGTGTATTTGCGCCAAGAGGGACGGGGAATTGGTTTGGTGAATAAGCTCAAAGCCTATTCCCTCCAGGATATGGGACTCGATACCGTGGAGGCGAATGAACGCTTGGGATTTCCGGCGGATCTGCGTAACTATGGGATGGGAGCGCAAATGCTCAATGATATTGGCGTCAAAAAAATTCGCCTGATTACCAATAATCCCCGTAAGATTGCTGGATTAAGGGGGTACGGGATTGAGGTGGTTGATCGGGTTCCTCTGTTGATTGAAGCGAATGACTATAACTCGATCTATTTAGCCACTAAGGCACAGAAACTGGGGCATCTGTTGCTACAAACTTATTTAGTCACTGTGGGAATTCAGTGGTTAGATGCGCCGCAACCGGTGACACAACGGTATGAACGACTGGAAAAACTGCGACATTTAGCAGCAAGCCATAACTTACTATTACAGGAAGAAGCCCGTCCTGTGGCGATCGCACTATTTGGGAAACCGTCCTTAATTGTTCACTTGGGCTTTGATCAAGCTAACCTGGCAGAACCAGACTGGTACAAGGATAGCAATCATCCCTACTGCGTTGCGATCGCGAAAATCTTAGATACACTCAGTACTTGGACGCAACTGGGACGCCTAGAGTTTCTAGTGTCTACTGGTGTCGATCCCCTGCTTAGTTTGCAAGTTCAGCTTGATCGGCAAATGTTTTCACTGAATCAGTGTCCCTCCCGTGTATTTGATCATTTAACCACGCAAAAAATCTACAGTTTTGAGCGGTAAGGGTTATTTGTCCTTTGTCCTTTGTTAAAGAGTTATTTAAACATTCTTATATAGCATTGCTATAACCGTTTGTCAACCCGTATTGAAGGTAACTATAAATGGTAACATTACAACTCAAACAGTTAAGTGTTCCTCTAGGACAGCGGATTATTTTGACTGATGTAAACTGGTCAAAATTTGAGGATATTTTGCAAGAACTCGGTGAAAAACGAGCGACTAGAGTAGCTTACTATCACAGTCAATTAGAAATTAGGATGCCATTACCAGAACATGAATTTGATAAAGAAATTATTGGTGACATGGTAAAGATTTTGCTAGAAGAATTGGAGATTGACCGCGAATGTTACGGTTCAACGACGTTCAAGCGCCAGGATATGGCAGCAGGAATCGATCCAGATAATTGTTTTTATATTCAAAATCATCGTTTAATGATTGGCAAAAGACGATTAGATTTAACGGTAGATCCCCCCCCTGATCTCGCCATTGAGGTTGATGTTACCTCCAAAACACAACTGAGTGCTTATGCCGCTTTGGGAGTGCCGGAGTTATGGCAGTTTTCTCAGGGAACTTTAAAAATTAATGTCCTGCAAGCGGGTGATTATGTTGAGTCTTCTTTGAGTCCTACTTTTGAGAATTTCCCGATGATTGAGGGGGTTTTACAATTTGTCCAAATGAGTTTGACGCAAGGTTCAAGTGCGGCTTTAAGGGCTTTTCGGAAGTGGATTAGGCAGAGAATTGATCGATGATATAGCAATCGCCATAGCGGTTAGGACGCATCTTATGGTAGAGACGCGCCATGGCTTTATCGGGGCGGGTTTAGTCACATCCCTTGTGCAACCGAAAAGATAGTCGTGAAACCCGCCCCTACATATACGCCAGGTGGGTGTATATCTACGTTGTAGGTTGGGGATTTAAAACCGATAATTGGCTAAACTAGCCGGGTAGGATTGAGCCGAAACTTTTACAATACGACCATCAAGCTTTTGGGCAACATCACCAACTTGAATTAATGGCATTTGTCCATTCAGATACATTACCCCAGTGAATGCAACCATTCCACCTCGGCGAAAGGTTGCCATGTCTAATTGTAGAGGTGTTCCTTCCATATCGATACCTAAGGTAAAGCCTGTTGAAGTATCTGCCAAATTATTCAATTCTGGGAGGGGTTTGTATTCCAATACGTTTATTTCTCCCATCCCTTGCAATCGTTGCTTCAGTTGGCTAACCAGCAACTGTTGAATTTCGGGTTGTTGTAACTGTTGTACATTGGTATCAAAGTTTACCCAATCCTGTTCGCTAGACAGGGGACTGGTAAATCCTAGAACAATTTGGAAGCTTTCGGGATTGACAAAGGCGAATAAATTTTCTGGGTTCAGGTTGGCTTGCTGGAATTGCTGGGTTAGGAGTCTAAACTGAGAGGCAAGTGAGGCGGCTAATTCGGGGGGGAGTTCCTGAAATCCCTCAGGTAAGTCTTCTAGTAACAGCTTGACATTGGCAGAGGTGGAGGCTTGGGAAATCCTTTGGGGAACTGTTGGGGATGCAGTGGAGGCTTGAGTTAGGGGTATATCAGCATTAACTGGATTGCCTGTGAATAGGATGCCACTCAACAAGCACAAGCTTAAGGGAATTGTCTTGATCATCTTACAATTAGCAAGGGGACTCCCGCTATGGTAGCAAAATAGGGAACGGAGAACAGAATCTATATAATTTACGATACAATTTGTCTCTTGGTCTAATGAGTGGGTGAGTGATATCAAGTCCATGGGCGACTGCTATAACGATGGCGTTGGGTTTCGTCCCTCAACCCAACCTACAAAATAGATGAACTATACAACCTGAAATAATATGGTGCGATTAAAATTTTCTCAGGTATCTCTATCAAGTTTAGCGATTAAGGCGGCAGTCGCCTTTTTTTGTATTACCTTAATTTTAGGCTTACATCGACACTATACTTTTTACTCTTCCTACGACCAAGGTATTTTTAATCAAGTCTTCTGGAATAACCTGCACGGACGTTTTTTTGAGAGTTCTCTATCCTCTCAACTTTCGACGAATGTGGTTCATCAGGGAGAAGTTCCTAGGGTGAATTATCATCGTTTGGGACAACATTTTACCCCAGCGTTGTTACTGTGGTTACCGCTGTATGCTTTATTTCCCACACCCGCCACGTTAACCGTATTGCAGGTAACCTTCGTCACGGCGGCGGGTTTAGTTCTGTATGTTCTCGCACGAGAGTATCTGGAACCAACCTTAGCTGGGATGATTACGGTTAGCTTTTACTGTGCTAATGCGGTTATTGCTCCAACTTTATCGAACTTTCACGATATTTCCCAGATTCCTTTGTTTGTTTTCGGACTGCTGCTAGCTATGGAAAAACGCTGCTGGTGGCTGTTTTGGCTATTAGCCGTTTTACTTTTAGCCGTGCGCGAAGATGCGGGAATCGGATTATTTGGTGTGGGAGTTTACCTAATCCTGAGTCGGCGATATCCCCGGATTGGTTTAGGGGTTTGTAGCCTAAGTTTTGGCTATATGATTCTGTTGACGAATCTAGTTATGCCGTTATTTTCCGAGGATATTTCTCAACGGTTTATGATGGAACGATTCGGTCAATATGCTTCAGGGGATGAGGCTTCGACCTTGGAAATCATCTGGGGAATGGTGAGTAATCCGGGGCGGGTGTTGGTGGAATTGGTTACACCCTTTGGTCGCACGTTGAATTATTTATTGGGACAATGGTTACCTCTGGCATTTGTACCAGCTATTTCACCCGCCTCTTGGATGATAGCTGGATTTCCCTTACTTAAGTTATTTTTGGGTAAGGGAGAATCGGTACTCGCGATTAATATTCGCTATGCAATGACGGTAGTGCCAGGGATATTTTATGGGGCGATTCTTTGGTGGTCACAGCATCAAGATTTATATAAGCGATCGCTATTTCGATATTTTTGGATTTTTTGTATTAGTTTGACTCTAATTTTTTCCTATACATCCAGTGCTTCAGCCTTAAATCGTGCCTTTTATTTTATCTTACCCGATTCCTTTGATCCGTGGGTACATATTTCATTACCCCAACAGTGGCACCATGTGCAAGAAATGCGTCCTTTATTTGCCCAAATTCCACCGGATGCGAGTGTTTCGGCGACGACTTATATTATTCCTCATCTCTCTAGTCGCCGTGACATTATCCGCTTACCTGATTTAAGGTTACGCAATGATCAGCAGGAGGTAATTAATGTAGACTATATGATTGCTGATCTTTGGCGGTTGCAGCAATATCAGGTAGCTTTTGATCAGGAACGAGGACTCTTAGAAATGCTGGTATCGCTAATTGATACGGTAACTGGAAAGCAGGAGTATGGCATTATTGGCTTTGAGGATGGGGTAATTTTATTGAACAAAGGTGTAGACTCTAATTCTGATGCCATGGGAAAATGGTTGGTGTTTCGGAAACAGTTGGTTAACCGTTGATCGAGTTCACAAATTGACAATGGATAATGAACAATTGATAATGACCTCTCCTTAAAAGAAGAGGATTGAAATTAAGGAAAATCTTTTTTAATTTCTTCGTAAACGAAGAGGTCTTAGACCCAATTAATCAATTGTCAATTATCAATTACTAATTATCCATTGATAAGAATGGCACAATACAAGATTAAGTTACAGCAGTTTGCTCTGCTATGCGGTACATTGTCGATCCCCCTCGCATCCCCCTTAAAAAGGGGGACTTTTATTTACTGTACTTTATTACAGCGCAAAGCGCTGTAATAAAGTACTACAACCTCAAACCCCGATCAAATCAGGATTGACCCGTGACGTTTTCTGCCTGTGTTAAATTTGATTAAGTTTAAATGATTAAAAGGTAAGCGTAAAGACTAAAAGTTTTGCTTATCTCAGTCGGGTGGTGGGAAGAAGTTAGGGGATAAGGGGGAAACCTGCGATCGCGAGTCTAACCTATCTGCTAATATGAGAGGATATGCCAGTTTCAACGGGTCGGTATTCTAGGAGTTTATGGCATGGCAATGATTACTTCAACTCCAGTAATTCTCAACTTAGACAACGTTGGTTTAAGCGATTTTCTGAGGTACGAACTGATTTGATCAGATAGGACAACCATGCCATACAGCCAATTCACTACTCTGGCTAAAGCCAAAGAAGCCTTCAACCTCACGACAGTAGAGAACATCAGATTTCTGCCGGAAATTGAACCGATTCAACCCAGTTCTACCTTAGCCGCCATTCTGGAAGAAAATCTCCCTCTAGCCGTGGCTACAGGGAGTGAAAAAGCCAGATCTGAATTAATTATTAGCCCGGTTCTAGTGGAAGTGCGGCGCATTTTAAACCGCCAAATTAGTTTATTTTCTGGCGAAGAGTTTAACGTCGATGAATCACTGGGACTCAATGGACGTTGTGACTTCCTCATCAGTCGTTCCCCCGAACTTTTAGACATTGAAGCCCCGGCGGTTGTGATTGTGGAGGCTAAACAAGCTAACCTTAAATCAGGAATTGGTCAATGTGTGGCGGAAATGGTTGCTGCCCAGAAATTTAACATCGCTAAAGAAAAACCGCTTCAGAGTATATATGGTACTGTTAGTAATGGCAACCAATGGCAATTTCTCAAACTAGAAGCCACCACAGTCACGATTGATTTGGTCATTTATCCCCTCCCACCAGTTGAGCAAATTTTAGCCTTTTTGGTGTGGATGATACAGCCGGGGTAAAGTAAGAAGATGTGTTTGAGATTTACCTGTGTTTTGAGGCGTGAACTGATTTTTTGAGATAGGACAACAATGCCGTATCGGATGAATCGGGCGCAAGACGAGGCGTCCCGACAATTTCGGCTAAGTTTGTGATATTGATATCTCTTGAAAAGATTCTACTTCTGGCACGTCAGACCAAGATTCTGTTCCCTCTCGCTTGACATGAACCACTTGTAAACCTTTCTCTCGCGCCGCTACTAATTCGGCTGGAACGTCGGAAAAGAAGACGATTTTATTGGGTGCTAATCCTAAAACATCGCTAATCTGTTCGTAACTAATCGCTTCTTTTTTACTTCCCGTTGTTAAATCGAAATAGTTAGAAAACAGTGGGGTTAGATCTCCCTCTACCGTGTGGCTGAAGAACATTTTTTGAGTTGCAATTGAACCCGATGAATATATGCCTAACTTTAACCCCGATCGCGTCCATTCTTCTAACTTAGGCTTGACATCCGGATAAATATGTGCATTAAATGCCCCCGTCTCGAACCCTTCTTTCCAAATTAGTCCTTGAATCGATTTCAGGGCGGGGTGTTTGCGATCGCGATCAATCCATTCGAGTAAGGTTGCGATCGCGCCCTCTAAATCAATATCTTGTCCTTGTTCGGCTTTAACCGTTTGCTGCGTCAGGTTAATCGCCTCAACCACCTCCTCTAAATTCTTATGGCTTAAAACAAACTGTTCCAACCGTTCTCTAGAGTAAGGAAACATCACCTGATGGACAAATTGAATATCGGAGGTTGTGCCTTCAATATCCAACAAAATATACTTGATATTGGGTAGCGTAACACTCATCCAATCCTTAACTCCAATAAACGACACTCGAACAGAAATTCCCAGGCTTCAACATGACGTTTCGCCGCCTGAATTGTTTTTCCCCATGTATACAAACCATGACCCGCGATCGCGAATCCCAATAACTCGTCACTCCGGGCTAAATATCGATCCAAATTCTCTGCAAATTCTACCATATTTTGGGAATTGGGAAAAACGGGAAGCCTCACGGTTGTGTCGTGGGTGTCAATTCCGTCAAAGGCTTTTTTAATTTCGTAGCCCGTAAAGGTCATTTCACCAGGATGGGCAAAATCAATCCCTGATCCAGCATATTTCATCGATAACACGGTAGACGCCGGAGAATGGGTATGTAGGACACATTCAACGGGTTGCCATTTATAAAGACTCAGGTGAATTAAGGTTTCGGCTGAGGGTTTTGCCTCTTTCGGTGCAATAGCTTGACCTTGTTCGTCTACTATCATTAAGTGATTGGGTTTAAACTGGCTTTTATCCTGTCCAGAACGAGAAATAACAAAGGCTTTTTGTTCTCTATCCTTGACGAATGAAAAATTAGAACTGGTGGCTGGCGTCCAACCGCGATTGGCAAAATAACGAATAACATTTGTCAGTTCAATCGCCTTTGCCCGCGTCTGTTTATCTTCTAACCATCCGATTTGCACCCGACTTGAACCTCCCTGTTTTGATCATGAATACTCATTTTAGTTGTTATAAATGACAAATGACGAATGACAAATGACAAACTACTAATTACTCATATCCAATAAAACCTTTAACATGCCCTTGGTTTTTGCCTGTTCAACCGCTTTGAGTCCGTCTCGTAAGGGATAATGACCCTGAATTAGGGGTTTCACATCCACTTGTCCTGACGCCAGTAGCTCAAGGGCGGGGGCAAAAGGACCACAACGCGACCCAATCAGGGTAATTTCATCTACAACTAGAGAAGAAGCATCAAAAGTTAACTGACCCGCATAAGTACTTTTAAGGACTAAAATACCTCGTGGATGCAAAGCGCGGCGGGCGAGTTCAAATCCAGCCGGATTGCCTGTACATTCTACAGATATATCAAAGGATCGTTTCGCGATCGCATCGGCAAATCCCACTTTAATTCCTCGTGCAGATAAATTTGCCAACTTATCTGGATAACGTCCAATCACGAAAAGGTCACATCCAGTTAGGGCAAGGGTTTGGGCGACTAATTGCCCCAATTTACCATCTCCAACCACTAATACCCGTTCCCTCGAACTCACCGTGACTTGCTGCTGAATTTCCAAAGCGGCGGCGACGGGTTCGGTAAAGGTAGCCAAATCTGTGGCTAAATTATCGGGAACTCGATGTAAATTCTCTATCGGCAAACAGAGATAGTCGGCAAAAGCACCATGGCGGTTGACAATACCTAATACTGTGCGGTTTTCGCAATGGGTTGACTGTCCCTTCTGACAATATTGACATTGCCCACAGACGGCGTTAATCTCGCCCACCACTCGTTGTCCCTGCAACTGTGTCGGTCCTTGTTCAACAACACCCACAAATTCATGACCTAAAATACCCTTGTAGGGATAATAGCCTCGAATTAATTCCAAATCCGTGTTGCAGATACCCGCCCGGATAACGCGCACCAAGGCTTCCCCCGATGGTGGTTGAGGAATGGGGATATCTTGGCGGAGTTGCAGTTGATTGTTTTCCAGCCAAAGTGCTTGCATTAGGATTAATTTTGGATCAAGATAACTTGATTAGCATTTTATTACGAGATGGAATCAGGTGGATATTCCAGAAGACGTTACCTTTGAAGACGCGATCGCACTCACTCAATCCCTGATGACACAACTGTCATCCGCTGAACTCTCCCCCGTAGCAGCCGCTGATGCAATCGCCCAATTGGTGCAAACCAAAAACGGTGCTAGAGGGTTCTTTGTCACCTACCTCACGGCTGAGGATAGTTTAGCCGATCATCCCTCACCAGAAGTGATTCAAGCCCTGCAATCCTCACCGGATACCGTTGCTGAACTGTTGGTGAAAAATTTAGCCATGTCAGCAGCGATGGCGATTACCCACCGTCGTAATCAGAATGAAGATATGGCGCAAGGATCAGATCGAGTGCGAATACGAGCGATTCATTTAATTGAAAGAGTTAATTTGCCTCAAGTTCAGGAAAAAGCGGTGGCGTTACGAGAAAGTGCCATAACCGGAGAGGGTAATTATAAGGCATTTCTGGAACGTTGGCAATATGATGCTGAACAACGGGAGATTATGTGGCAAACGCTGGATCGGGTGATTGATTAAGAGTGATTATCATTGGTCATGGGTCATTGGTCATTGGTCATTGGTCATTTGTAAATTCTCTGCCCCAGCTCCCCAACTCCTGATAACTGATAACTGCTCACTGATAACTGATTGGTCATTGGTCATTCGTCTCCCCGGCTTACCCGGCTTTTGCGCTTAAGTACGCCCCTCCAGCCAATTGACCAAATCCTCTAGACTGGTGAAGTCTAAAAAATCTTCTCCTAAACGTTCCAACTCTGCTAAAGGTAAGTTTTCAACTTGGCTAGTTATTGCCCCTGAGATTTCTCCAAAACGCTTGTTGAGTTGACGTATCACTAGCGCGATCGTTTGTTGAAGTCGTCCTTCTTCTTTTCCTTCTTCTTTTGCATAAGTAATTCGTCCCTTTTCATCTTGCAAGAGCATACCCCGTCGATCAACGATATCTAACTCTTCTGGAGTCATGGTTGCTTGGTTAGCCAGATTTAAAGCCAATTCTATTTCCGATACTTGCCCTAACGTTTCAGGGATATCCTCTAAAGTGGCTGCTTCTTTCAGAAAATAAATCCATTTATCGCTTAAACTGTTTAACTTAGAGAGGGTTTTCTGGAATTTGGGTAATTCCACAAAGATTAACTGCAATTCTTGATCGAGAATTTCAAATTTTTTGGTTTTTTCTTGAAACACAAATTGGTTGATTACGTCCGCTGTTTGTTTAAACAGGATAAAATCGGTAATCGTTACCGCTATGGCTGGATTAAGCAGCGGGTAATCCTCTCCGGTAGTCAACTGATTCGCGTAGGCTTTGGCGAGGTTGTAAGCCACTCGTTTGTTAAACGCCGTCATTGATGCGACTTGCATTTCGATGACGACAATAGAACCATCCGCTAAAATAGCTTTGACATCTAAATACGTATCTTTTAAACTGAGTACCTGACCAGGATTATAAGGGTTAACAATGGTTAAGGATTGAATAACTGTTTCCCCATCATAAATGATGGCATTGAGAAAGCTGATTAAGATCTCTTTGCTTTGTTCGGAACCAAATATTTTTTTAAAGGCATAATCTACCTTCGGGTTAATAAATCTCATAAGTTTCTCGCTCTTGCTTCTGAAGTGATGGAAGATAGTTTAATTCTATCTTTAAACGAATAACCCCGACAATTATTCTGTAGAGACGTTGCCGGCAACGTCTCTACATCTCATTCATCGTTCACCAAATATCCCCGTGGGGTAATCATCCAATCTTCGTGAAGACGGGTACTTTGATTACCAATGAGTACAGTGGTGAGCATATCAATGGGGATATCGAGTAATTTGTCAAGTGTGGAAAGGGTGATTTCTTCATCCTCTCGATAAGCCGATCGCACGATCGCGACTGGGGTTTGGGGGGAACGGTGTTGGAGTAAGATGCTATGGGCGATTGCCAGTTGTTCGATCCGGGTGCGCGATCGCGGATTATATAAGGCAATGACGAAATCCGCTTGGGCAGCAGCGTTCAGCCGCTTTTCAATCACATCCCAAGGGGTCAACAAGTTACTTAAACTAATCGCACAAAAATCATGCATCAGAGGCGCACCCACGCGAGACGCCGCCGCTTGCAGGGCGGTAATGCCGGGAAAGACTTGTACCCCTGGCATTTTCCCATCCCAACCTTGGGCTTTGAGTTCCTCTAAAACTAATCCCGCCATCCCATAAATACCGCAATCCCCCGACGACACAACCGCCACCGTTAGTCCCCACTGGGCTAACTCAATCGCCCGTTGCGCCCGTTGGCGCTCCTGAGTAATTGGCAGGCGTTCAATAATTTGTCCGGGATGCAAAATGGGAGTAATTAAATCAATATAGAGAGAATAACCGATAACTGCATCAGCCTGAGAGAGTGCCGTTTTAGCTGCTGGCGTTATTTGGTCTAACTCTCCAGGTCCGATACCCACCAAAAACAGTTGTCCAATTCTACCCGTATATTCTCGTTGTGCCACCGCAATCGCCACTGTCACCGCCCCTGGTTGATTGTCCGCCCGCACAATTTGTTTTTGCACCAGTAGGTTCGTAGTCGGCACTTTAGTGCCAGAAGCGCTAAAGCGCTCACTACAAGCGCTAAAGCGCTCACTACAAGCGCTAAAGCGCTCACTACAAGCGCTAAAGCGCTCACTACAAGCGCTAAAGCGCTCACTACAAACCAAGGCGGCGGCTTCTGCCACACTGGGAGTACCCACTTCCTGATTCACCACCGTTGACGGCGTAGGAACTGTTACCGAACGCAACACCTCCGCCGGAAACGTTCGCAAGGGCAAATCACGGGCTTGACAAAATTCCACCAATCCCACTTCATCCGCTTTAATATCAATCGTGGCAATTCCCGCGATCGCATCTACAGCTAGATGATAACGTTGACAGGTTTGGATTATCGCCGTTTCAATTAATTCTCTCGATGTTCCCCGTTCACAACCAATCCCCACCCATAATACCCGTGGATACCATTGAATCTTGGGCAAATCAGAGTCTGGAGAAAAGCGACGCTGAGTAAAACTAATCCAAATCCGGGCATTAGCTGAGTTAGAATCAACCGTCTCTTCGCCCCCATCGAACACAAACGGATGTCCTGGGGGGAGGTGCTGTTGCCACAAAGTAGAACCCACCTCTTGGATCACCTCAACCCGTTCACCTCTGGCTATAGCAGCACTCACACCTGTCCAATCGCCCTCACCCCTTTGCCAACCGAAGGGAATGCCCACCATATCAATAGCGGGTAAATTTAACCCTGTCGAACCCCCGGTTAAAACAGGAGTCGCCCCCAGTTGCAAGGCAATCATCCTCGCCAGTTGATCGGCTTTACCTTGATGTCCACTACATAGACTAATCACAAATTGCCCAGTTTCATCAACAACGATAACCGCTGGATCAGAGGATTTATCCTTTAAAAGTGGGGCGATAAGGCGCACCACCGCCCCCGTTGCCAAACAGAAAATAAAAGCGCGGTGGTTTTGCCAGAGGGAGGCGATATGGGATTTCAGAGAACCCTGGTAGAACGATGCGGTGGGAACATCCTTACGTTCAGGAGTATGAACAGACTCAGGAAGCCACAACGTCAACCGGGCTGTATGGCACAGAGGCTCTAGGGTTTGGGCGGCGGTAGGAGTCGTTGCGATCGCGGCTAGGGGGTAAAAGTCTTGAAATAGCAACACAGCGTCTTTAGAATATCAACATCAGGACAACTTTAATCATTTTCTGGCAACTCACCAAACTGTTCTTGATAACGCGCTAACAATTCCTCTGGCGTTAAAATCCGATTTCCTCTCTCGTCAAACCAATACAACCACTCGCGCTGCAATCCTCGATGACTGCCGATTTCCCGACCAATTCCCAACCCAATTTCTGGCATCCAGAATGGCTCACCAATTTGACGTTGATACCTGCTATTAACTAAGCGATAAACTTCAAATGGCTCCTGTTGATCTCTGCGCCAAAAATCGGGATTATAGATGACGTAATATAAAACTCCCAACTTGGAATAAATTGATAATTTATCATCATACTCTCCCCTTGGTGTTTCAGAGACGATTTCTAAAATAAAAATCGGAATGATATCATTTTCTTCCCACACCACATAACTTTTACGTAGCTGATTTGCTCGAATCCGTTCAACGCCCAAACTCAAAAAACCATCCGGCACAATCGGAACTCTGGGATTGATTCCAGTCGTATGGTAAATTCCCATATTGACCCCAAAGAACCAATCAAAGCGCTGACCCCATAAGAAACCGAGAATCAACCCTAATAAATTGGTCACGAGAGTAGGAAGTTCATTATCCACAGGCAACCGATCAGAGTCAGGCAATTCATCCCTCGTTGGTAAGCGGAGCTTGGAGTCAGATTGTACCATACCCATATCCCTCTCAACTCTGCTTTTATCTTAACTTAAAGACTGAATTTATCTCCACCGACCTAATCAAATAAAATATAGTCGCTTCATCTGATGTCAAGGATATTTTTAATAAAAAATCAATCTGGACATTTTTACAATACATAGGTACTATGAAAAATAAGCGGAAATAAAGATTATTAATTATAGGGATAGACTGAGAATATGGCTAGCACTCATACAGGTATCGAGTGGACAGACCGAACATGGAACCCCACAACTGGCTGCAACAAAGTTAGTCCAGGTTGTACCCATTGTTATGCTGAAGCACTAACTAAACGGTTTCATCATAATTTTCCTAATGGATTTGATTTAACCCTGCATCGGGAACGCATAAAAGAACCCTTGCGTTGGCGTAAACCCAGTCGTATCTTTGTCAACTCGATGAGTGATCTTTTTCACGAAGACGTGCCTATCGAATTTCTTAAAGAAGTGTTTGATGTGATGGGTCAAACGCCGCAGCATATCTATCAGATTTTGACCAAACGACATGAACGTTTAGTTGAGTTGGCTACTCAGTTAGACTGGCATAAAAATATTTGGATGGGGGTATCGGTTGAAAATCAGGACTATGTTCATCGGATTGATTTCCTGCGAGAAGTTTCAGCTAATGTGCGCTTTCTGTCTTGTGAACCGCTTCTAGGTGATTTGCATCTTGATTTGACAGATATTCATTGGGTTATTGTTGGTGGCGAATCGGGAAATAGATATCGTCCGATGAAGTTAGAGTGGGCGCAAAGTATTCGTGACCAATGTCAGAAGTTTGATGTTGCATTTTTCTTTAAACAATGGGGAGGTAGAACTCCAAAAGCTAGAGGAAGAGAACTAGATGGAAAGATTTGGGATGAGATGCCATTAGCTTGGCAACAACACCAACAACAATGGGGGGAAGATAGTAGAATATGCGGTACATCGATAAGGGCGCAAGCCTTGCGCCCCTACATTCATTCCGGTGTACCTCACCTGCATAGGAACCGCTATAATAGTTTGTGTTAACAATGGGATTTTAGCTCAAATCCATGCTACTCTAATAGCCAGTATCTACAGATGAAATAAGCTTATTCGGCTAAACTCATCTTGAACAGGCTGCTCTACCAATAGTCAGACTGAGTAGAGATTACCTATGCATTATAATATTTGGAATTTTTTCTGTACAGAAGAAAATTATCCCTATTGGCAGGAGCAAATTCAACAGTCTCAGGAATTTAATCGGATAACCTGGGAAAAAATCCGTGATTTTTTGTGTGTTATAGAGCGACATAACCCGTTGAGTCATCAATTGTTACAAGCTCATAACCTTGAGCAGTTTATCCAAATTGCTAGAAATAAGGGTTATCAGTTGACTCAAGAAGAACTTGCCTGGTTTGTGATTATTCAGAAACAAATCTGGGATTGTTTAGCCCTGGCGCAAAAAACACCTTCTCTGAAGCAACAGCTACTATCGACTCGGAATCCAGATGAATTTATCAAAATTGCTGTCGCTCAGGGGTATTACTTTTCTCAAAAAGAGTTGGCTTGGCTATTGATAGATATAAAGTCATTATCAAGTTTAGTGTCTATCAACAATAGCACAGGGGATACTTTTGTCTTTCCAAATATTGATGGCATCGAAATGGGTTATTGGCTCGAACTAGCAGAAAAGTGGGGATTAGTACCACCCTTTAGTAATCTGAGCCAACCTGGGAATGGATTATTTGGAGATGAACAAGATCCATTTTTCTTGAAGCAGTGCTTTTTACCCAGAGGCTATTTCAACCAACGCTTACTAATAAACTCCTTATAATCCTCTCACTCTGATGGGTAAGGTGGTTAATGGCAGAGAAATAATGACTAACTCTGACCCATTTTAGCTGCTTTTTGAATTGTCTCTAAAGTTAATACACCAATTATCTTTCCTTCATCCATGACAGACAATCTCTGACTACCTGTCTGTAAGAGGAGGGATAAAGCCTGACGCAAATTCTCGTGAGGCGCGATCGCAGGCTCCCCCTGATGCTGATAATCTGAAGAAACTAGCTGCATTGCCGCCTCCACCCGCCGTAAACTTAACTGACGCAATATATCATCAGCCCCCATTAACTCCCGGACGAAATCATTAGCAGGAGCTGTCAAAATATTTAACGGCGTATCAAATTGTAAAATCTTACCTTTTTGCAAAATCATAATCTTATCCCCCAGACGCAGCGCTTCCTCAACATCATGGGAGACAAACAGAATTGTTTTGTGTACCTTCCGCTGAATTCGTAAGATTTCGTCTTGCAGAGATTGGCGAGTAATCGCATCAATAGCACCAAAAGGTTCATCCATTAACATGAATTTAGGATCACCAGCCAACGCCCGCGCCACACCAACGCGCTGCTGCTGTCCTCCAGATAGCTGTGCCGGATACCGATTCCGGTAAACTTGAGGGGGTAGTTCGACTAGCTGCAATAACTCATCAACACGAGACTGGTATTTTGGGCGTGACCATCCCAACAGCTTGGGAACAACTGCAATATTCTCCGCCACCGTTTTATGGGGAAATAAGCCCGACTGCTGAATCACATAGCCAATTTGCTGACGCAGCTTCGTGACTTTTATATGGCGGATGTTGACTCCATCCAGATAAATCGCGCCGGATGTGGGTTCATACAGTCGATTGACCATCTTGAGAACGGTAGTTTTACCACACCCCGATAGACCTAAAATTACCACCAGTTGACCCGCTTCAATGTCGCAGGTTACTCCATTTACGGCGGGTTGGGGTGTCCCTGGAAATTGGAGACAAACTTGATCAAAACGAATAGCACTCACTGATTTGGCTGATTTTTGTTAAAGTTAGCTCATTCCATTTGACAAATGACAAATGACCAATGACCAATGACCAATGACTAATGACCAATGACCAATGATATTTTAATTCTCTCCAATGGTCCGGGTGAAGTCACCACATGGGTACGTCCTGTGGTCAAAGCATTGCGCCAACAGCTAGGATGCGATCGCGCATTGATCCGAATCTCGGTTATCCTGTCTCCTTGTCCCAACGCCACAGGCAAAGAAGCCCAGATTGTTCAATCCTATCCCGAAGTAGACCGAGTGCAAGGGGCACAGCATTTCTTTGGCTTCTTACTCTGGGGGAAAACTGCCGAAAACTGGGACTGGCGCGATCGCGGTGTGGTAGTATTCTTAGGCGGCGACCAGTTTTTCCCCGTCGTAATTGGCTCTCGCTTAAAATATCGTACCGTTGTTTATGCCGAATGGGATGCCCGTTGGCATCGCTGGATTGATCGGTTTGGCGTGATGAAACCCGATATTATTACCAAAGCCCCAAAAAAGTATCGCCACAAGTTAACCGTAGTCGGAGATTTAATGGCAGATGTGGCATTCGTAGGGGATGTAGGGGCTGTAGGGGCGAAGCATTCGCGCCCAGATGTCTCGGTTTTATGCCAACACAAGAGCGCGAATGCTTCGCCCAATCCCCAATCACCAATCACCAATCACCAATCACCAATCCCCAATCCCCAA